>JAGVNQ010000154.1 GCA_020053195.1 Sideroxydans sp. | reverse complement strand
TTTTGTTTTATGTGCGTTAGCAAACAGAACACCCTGCCGCAAACCCAGATGATGCGTCCGGGTGTTACTCCTCCCCTGATGAGCACCTGTAGTGGTTAAACCCGGTCGCGTTAATCGCTGACCGGGTTTTTTTTGTAGTGTGCGCTAGCGTCCAGACGGGCGCGATGGTTTTGCCCAAGCTGCAAACCATTCACCCCAAGGAGAGAACGCGTGTCGCCCACCAAATCTTCCCCCGCTGCCAATCGTTTGCTGGCGAATCTGCCCGGCAAGGACAGGCTGAATTTTATGGCAGGCTGCGAGTTGGTCGAGCTGGTGTTTGCCGATATTCTGGCCGAACCCGGCGAACCGATCCGCTATGTGTATTTTCCCACCGGCAGTTTTATTTCACTGGTGGCGAAGATCGACGGCCACGCCAGTCTGGAAGTGGCGCTGGTCGGCGACGAAGGCATGCTGGGCATCGCGCTCATGCTGGGCGTGGCGGTGTCGCCGCTGCATGCGATGGTGCAGGGTTCGGGCAAGGCATTGCGCATGGAAGCGGCGCAGTTTTTGCGTGAGCTTGAGCGGAGTGCCGAATTGCAGCACGTGTTGAAACGTTATCTGTATGTGGCGATGGAGCAACTGGCGCAAGCCGCTGCCTGCACCCATTTTCATGTGGTGGAAGCCCGCCTCGCGCGCTGGCTGTTGATGACGCAAGACAGGGCGCATTCCAACCAGTTTCATATCACCCACGAATTTCTGGCCTACATGCTCGGCGTGCGCCGCGTCGGTGTCACCCGCGCCGCTTCATCGCTGCACCGCCTCAAACTGATTAACTACAGTCGCGGCGACATCACGATTCTGGATCGCGACGGGCTGAAAGCGGCATCCTGCGGATGTTACGAGGCGGATCGGGTGATCTATAAACGCATGATGGGCGATGGCTGGAGAGCCGCGCCAATACTGGATGTCGTGCAAGTGATGCCTGAAGAACGGCCAATGAAGCGGTTCTCCGGGATGCATGCAATTTTGTAGGTCGGGTTTCACCCAAGGGTGCAAGAACCCCTGCGGGGTAACCCGACAAGTCGGGCTGAAGCCCGACCTACAAATTCACATTACAAAATCACTCTCCCGCCTGTTGTGCCAGCTCATCCGCAAAATATCTGCAACGTATTGCAGGGAATGGCTGAGGTCTTTCCTGTTATGATGCCGACCTCGGCGGTGGTCGCTCGGTTTTGAGCTTCAATCCGGGTTGGGAATGTCGCATCACATCCTTTTTCCTCCTCCCTGAAATTGAGGCGAATTCATTCCGATTTCGCATGCAAATCATGCTGTAACCAGAAACGAAAATAATGGATTTAATGCAAATCGAGTTGAATAGAACGAAAACAAAAAAGCCAGCTAATCTGTTAGATGCTGGCTTTTCAGTAAGTTACAAATTTGGTTGGTGCCCAGAAGAGGACTCGAACCTCCACACCTTGCGGCACACGGACCTGAACCGTGCGCGTCTACCAATTCCGCCATCTGGGCACTGCTTCGTAAGGGTGCGCACTTTAATTGCTTAAGGATTTTGTGTCAATGACGAAAAAGAAAAAAAGTATCCGCGAACTCGATCCGTTTTTGGAACGCGAACGCGAGCAGTATGAACAACCCCTTCCCAGCCGCGAATACATCTTGCAAATACTGGAAGAAAAGGGCGTTCCGGTTGAACAGGACGAGTTGTGCAGCCAGTTGCAAATCGAATTACACGAGGAAGAATTGTTCACCCGCCGCCTGCGTGCGATGGAGCGCGACGGCCAGATCATGCGCAACCGCAAGCGCGCGATTTGTGTGGTGGATAAACTCGATCTGGTCAAGGGCAAGGTGCAGGGACATCCCGACGGCTTCGGTTTTTTGATCCCGGATGACGGCAGTGCCGATCTGGTATTAAGTGCCAAGGAAATGCATAAAGCGTTGCACGGCGATACCGTGATGGCGCGCGTGGGCGGCGAGGACAAACGCGGCAGACGCGAGGCCAGCATTGTCGAAGTGCTAGAGCATGCCAATACGCGCGTGGTCGGACGCTTGTACGAAGAACACGGCATCCAGTTCGTGGTCGCCGAGAACCGCCGCATCAGCCAGGATATTCTGGTTGCTGCCGGACAAAATGGCGACGCGAAAGCGGGGCAGGTGGTGATGCTGGAAATCATGCAGCAGCCCTCCAAACACGCGCAGCCTATCGGTCGCATCGTCGAGGTGTTGGGCAATTATGCCGACCCCGGCATGGAAATTGAGATTGCTTTGCGCAAGCACGATCTGCCGAACGAATTTCCGCACGATGCCAAACATCAAGCCGAAGGTTTTTCGCCCGAAGTGAAACCCGCCGATTACGCCGGACGCGAAAGCGTGGCCAAGTTGCCGCTGGTGACGATTGACGGCGAAACCGCGCGCGACTTTGACGATGCGGTGTATTGCGAACCGAATGCTGGTGGCTTCCGGCTGGTGGTAGCGATTGCCGACGTGAGCGCCTATGTAAAATCCGGCGACGCGCTGGACAAAGAGGCGATCAATCGCGGCAACTCGGTATATTTTCCGCGCCGCGTGATCCCGATGCTGCCGGAAGAATTGTCCAACGGCTTGTGTTCGCTCAATCCCAACGTCGAGCGCCTGTGCATGGTGTGTGATATGCAGATCAGCGCTGCGGGTGATATTGAGAAGCATCGTTTCTATCCGTCGGTGATGTTCTCGCACGCGCGTCTGACTTACACGCAGGTGGCCGATATGCTGGCCAATCCGCAGGGCGAGAACGCGCAACAGTACGCCGCCGTGCTGCCGCACATCAACAACCTGTACAAGCTGTTCCACACCTTGCTGCAAGCGCGCGAGAAACGCGGCGCAATCGACTTTGAAACCGTCGAAACCCAGATGATCTTTAATGCGAACGGCAAGATCGAGAAGATTGTGCCGGTGATACGCAACGATGCGCACAAGCTGATCGAGGAATGTATGTTGGCGGCCAACGTGTGCGCGGCGGCTTTCCTGAAAGAGCATGAGCATCCGGTGCTTTACCGCGTGCACGAAGGTCCGACACCGGAGAAGCTGGAAGCGGTGCGCGAATTCTTCAAGGAATTCGGCTTGCAACTGGGTGGTGGTGACGATCCGCAAGCGGCGGATTATTCCAAGCTGCTCAAGCAGATCAAAGGCCGTCCCGATGCGGGTTTGTTGCAAACCGTGATGTTGCGTTCGCTGCGCCAGGCGGTGTATGCGCCGGAAAATCTGGGTCACTTCGGTCTGGGCTACGAGGCTTACGCGCACTTCACTTCACCTATCCGCCGTTATCCCGATTTGCTGGTGCACCGCGCCATCAAGTCTGTGCTGCAAGGCAAACAATACAAACCACAACTCAAGTGGGCCGACCTCGGCGTGCATTGCTCGATGACCGAGCGCCGCGCCGACGATGCCACGCGCGATGTGGAAGCGTGGCTCAAGTGTTTCTACATGCGCGACCATCTGGGCAGCATTTTCGACGGCACGATCTCTTCGGTCACCGGCTTCGGTTTGTTTGTGTCGCTGGATGATCTGTATGTCGAAGGGCTGGTACACGTGTCCGAACTGGGCGCGGACTACTACCACTTCGATGCCACCAAGCACCAGATGTTGGGCGAGCGCACCGGCAAGCGTTACCGTCTGGGCGACCGCGTGAAAGTGAAAGTGGTGCGGGTGGATATGGAAAGTACCAAGATCGACTTCGTGCTGGAGGGTGAAGTTGCTGCAAGCACTGACGGTATTGATGTCGGCGCATGGGGCGCAGCGCCGCCGAAGAAGGCGAAAAAATCCGGGAAATCCAAAGCGGGGAAACATCATGGCTGAGTCGCGCATCATTCACGGCTTTCATGCGGTCACCGCGCGCATTCGCCAGAACGCCGACAGCGTGCTGGAAATATTTGTGGATACACAACGGCGCGACCCGCGCGCGCGCGACTTGCTCAAGCTGGCCGAGAGCAGCGGCGTGCGCATTATTCAAGTCGATGGCAAACGTCTGGACGGCATGGCCGGAACCCCGCGCCATCAGGGCGTTGCGGCGCGCGTGGATGCGTCCATGAAAGTGCAGCATCTGGACGATGTGCTGGACACGCTGACCGAACCGGCCTTGCTGCTGGTGCTGGACGGCGTGCAAGACCCGCACAATCTGGGCGCATGTTTGCGCAGTGCCGATGCTTTTGGCGTACACGCGGTGATCGCGCCCAAAGACCGCGCGGTGGGTATTAACGCCACGGTGGAGAAGGTGGCCTGCGGCGCTGCGCAAACCGTGCCTTACATTACCGTCACCAATCTGGCGCGCACGTTGCGCGAGTTGAAAGAGCGCGACATCTGGGTGATCGGTATGGATGGCGAAGCGGAAACCAATCTATATGAGGTGAAGCACACCGGCGCGGTGGCGTGGGTGCTCGGTGCGGAAGGCGAAGGCTTGCGCCGCTTGACCAAGGAAACCTGCGACCAGTTGGTGCGCATCCCGATGATGGGCAGCGTGGAAAGTTTGAATGTATCAGTCAGTACCGGAGTGTGTTTGTACGAAGCAAGAAGGCAGAGGGCAGCAAAATAAAATAATAATGCAGCAGGGGAGAAGGGTATGCAGAAGTTCGATTTTTCGATACAGACGCGCGACGGGCAACGTATTGTCAGTCTGGTGATTGCAGGCCGCGATCAGGCGGAAGCGGAAAAAAAATTGCGCCAGATGTATCGCAACTGTGAAGTGGTGAGCTGCAATTCGAAACAGATGAACGATTTCAAAGCACAGCAAATCGTATCGATCGAAGACATTATTTCGATGATTTCGAAATAGAGTTTATCCCAGATAATTCAACAGAACCTCACCAACTCCTTCCCCCTTGCAGGGGGAAGGTTGGGATGGGGGTAGAGTGGTGGAACAGTAACGTCTCTACCCCCTCCCTAGCCCTCCCCCTGCAAGGGGGAGGGGACGTGGAAAGTGGATTATTTTGGTTCACTCGATAAATCTGTCGGCCAGCAATTCTTCCAGCAACTCCAGATAATCGGTCGCCCCCTTGCTGGTGGGCGCGTGCTCGAACACGGTTTTGTTTTCCGCCGGGCTCTCCGCCAGACTCACGTTCTCCGAAATGCGCGTGCGGCACACGTCTGCACCGAAACGATCTTCCAATATCTTCAGCACATCCCACGCCATGCGCCGCCGCCCGTCGAAACGGGTGAGCAGATAACGCCGTTTGACCCGGCGCTTGAGCACCGGCTCAAGCGCTTTCAATGTTTTTTCGATGTGGAACGCGCCCTGGGCGGAAAGATGGTCGGCGGAAACGGGCACGATCAGCCCGTGGCAGGCGAAGATCGCATTCAGCGACAACACGCCAATCATCGGGCTGCAATCCATCACGACATGCGACTCGCTCTTGTTGAAATGCTCGGCTTGCAGGGTGGCGTTGAGTTTGTTCACCACGTTGAAGCCCTTGCCGAACAGTACATCCACTTTGGCCAATTCTATATGGGCCGGAATCAATTGCAGCGCGTTGGGCGAGGTCTGCACCAGATCGCGCAACAGGCGGTTGTGCTGGAACAGCCCCATCACGGTTTCATCGCCGGACTTGGCGGTCACGCTGGAGATGGAGCTGAGCTGCGCTTGCGGGTCGAGGTCAATCGCGTAAGTGACGCGACCGCTGCGTTGCAGCGCGGCGGCCAGGTTGAGCGCGGTGGTGGTTTTGCCGACACCGCCTTTTTGGTTGAAGACCGCGATAATGCTCATGAATTCAGCGCATCAGCTGTTCAATTTTGCGGTTTGCGCCTTGCAGTTTTTTGAACAGCGCCAGCAGCAGCGCCTTGTTCATGTGCGCCCTGGCATCGCCCTGGATGTTGTCGAGCGAGGTCTTCTTGATTTCGGCCACCACGAGCTGTCCGTCCGCGATCACGGTGGCCGAGCGTTCCAGCGTTTCAGTGGAGAAGAAAACGCCTTCGCCCAGACATTCGCCGCTGCGGATAACGCCCACGGGTTTGCTTTTGTAGTAAGCGGTGGCGCTGCCGAAAAGAATGACATAGAACGACGACATGGTATCGCCTTCGGTGGTCAGCGCCTCACCGCGCTCGAAGGTTTTGATTTCGGCTTGTTCGGCGATGGGGGTGAGCCATTCGCTGGGGATGGGGTCGAAGAACGAGCATTTTCGCATCTCGACAAACTGGTTGGAAACCGCTTCATCGAGGCTTTTGGTGAAGCTGGCAAGGCTGGCTTGAATGGCATCAAACTCGTTCATATTCCCTCCGCATATGCAATGTTTTCCAAACTTACCACAAGCCGCGCCGGATGTGTTGCACCGTAAATTTAAGCTACACTTCCGCCGATGAAAACGACCCCCAAATGGAATAAGGAAGTGCTGTCGCGCGTGCCTTTTTTTGCGCCGCTGCACGAGTTTATCGCCCGCTTCGGGGCGGATCATTTTCCGACCTTGCACGAGCAGAACGAGTTGCTCGCGGCACAGCAGCCGACCATCGTCACACAAAGCGGGCTTACCTTGCGCTTTGTGCCGCAGGAATACGGCAAGCTGCCGTTCGAGGCGCAATACGAGCCGCGCTGTTACCTCAAAGGCGAAGTGCCGACGCGCGAAAACAACTGGCACGATTTGCTTAATTCGCTGATCTGGTTTGCCTTCCCCCAGGCCAAAGCCGCCATCAACCAGCGCCATTACCATGCACAAACCAGCGAGGATGCCGTGACGCTGCAAAGCCAGCGCGGCACGGTGCGCGACACCAACACCCTGTTCGACGAATCCGGCGTGGTCGTGGCGTATGCCGACGCGCAACTGGCCGAACTGCTGCGCAATTTTCAGTGGAAAGAATTGTTCTGGCAGCGCCGCGCACAAGTGCAGTCCGGCATGGGCTTTTACCTGTTCGGCCACGGCCTGTACGAAAAAACCTTTAACCCTTACCTCGGTTTTACCGGGCAAGGCTTGCTGTTGCCGGTCGCACCGGAATTTTTCACGTGGCCCATGCCGCAACAACGGGCGCATCTGGATAGTCTGCTGGCGCAATATATTGCAGCGCCAAACCATTGCCGCAGCACGCGCGAACTCACGCCCGTGCCCTTGCTCGGCGTGCCGGGCTGGGCGGCGGAAAATGAACAGGCGGCGTATTACGACAACACGGAATATTTCAGACCGGGCAGGCAAGGGAAAGCGGCCAAGCAATGATCAAACCTTGCCACGGATGAACACGGATACACACAGATAAAACCATGCACCACTCAAGCGATGTGATTTTTCTCTTTGGAGTGTGCGGAATTTTCAGTTGTATATCCGTACCCACAGGGCACAAGAACCTCTTCGAGGTGTTTCATCTGTGTTCATCCGTGGCTAAATTGCTTTTTTGTGGAGCGTTAACGTGAACAAAATTTTGGTGGTTTGTGTATGTATCCTGTTGGCGCAACTGCCCGTTGTCGCGCGCGCCCAGCCCGATGCTGCGATGGAATATATCGGGCAGCAAATCACCGCGCATCCGGGGCAAAGCGGCATCTATGTGCTGGATACCGGCGAAGAAGCGTTGCTGGCGCGCGCGTGGTTGGCTGACCATGCGCAGCGCACCATCGAAGTGCAATATTTCATCTGGAGCGTCGATAACATCGGCATCTTGGCAGCGGAAGCTTTGCTGCGCGCGGCGGAGCGCGGGGTGAAAGTGCGCATCGTGGTGGACGACTTGATGATAGACGCGCCGGACAAATCGCTGCTGGCGCTGGCGCGTCATCCGAATATCGACATCCGCATCTACAACCCGAAAAGTTCGGTCGGCGTGCCGCTGCAAAAACGCGCGTTGAATGTGGTCGGCGATTTTCGCGGCGTGAACCAGCGCATGCACGACAAAACGTTTATGGTCGATGGCATCGTCGCGATCACCGGCGGGCGCAACATGGCCGACGAATATTTCGACTACGATCACACATACAATTTCCGCGACCGCGACGCGCTGGTGTTGGGCGATGCGGTGAGCACCATGCAGCAAAGTTTTGAAAACTTCTGGCGCAGCCCGTTATGCGAGCAAGTTGAAGAACTGTATGACGGCTGGGGTTTAATGCAAAAGAATGTGCAGATCGGCGAACAAGACATTGCCCGCGAATACGACGAGCTGCACCAATACGCCAAATCGCCCGACAATTTTGCGCCGCAAGTGCGCGAGGTCATCAGCAATATGCACGCCACTTTCCCGCGTCTGGCCGAACAAATCGTGTGGGGCAAGGTGGAATTTATCAGCGACATACCGGGCAAAAACGACAACCGTTTCAGCCTGGGCGGCAAAGGCAGAACCACCAACCTGCTGGCGCAAATGGTGGCTTCCGCGCAGTCGCACATCGTCATCCAATCGCCGTATCTGGTGCTGTCAGACGACGCGACCGAACTGTTTCAGAACGCCCTCGCGCGCGGCGTAAAAATCCGCATCAACACCAACTCGCTCGCCTCCAGCGACAACCTGCCCGCCTCCAGCGGCTACCGCAACCAGCGCGAAAAATTGCTGAAAATGGGATTGGAAATCTACGAATACAAACCCGATCCAGAGGTCCGCAACCAACTGTTTCAAAGCGCCATCAGCGACAAAATCAAACCGCCGATTTTCGCGCTACACGCCAAAACCATGGTCGTCGATGCAAAGACCGTGTTCATCGGCACCTACAACCTCGACCCGCGCTCCGAGAATCTCAACACCGAAGTCGGCGTAATCATTCACAGCGCAGACGTGGCGCGCGCGGTGGAAAGCGCCATCGAAACCGACATGCTGCCCGGCAACAGCTGGAACGCCGCGACCGACGAAGCCGACCAGCAAGTGTCGTTTTTCAAGCGCAGCAAAGTGCGGTTGATGCAGATGATGCCGATTAAGCCGTTGTTGTGAGGAAAATGGAATAGGGCGATGCTTGTAGAGTGGCTATTGGTGGGCATCTGCAACGAGTGCGTGGTGTAGATTGGCTATTGGCGGGCGTTGCGGGGCAGGTGGCTAACGAAAATGGTGTCAATCCACAACGACATCGCAGCCCCCGCATAGCAAATTATTCTCCTCCCCTCTCCCGCTTGCGGGAGAGGGGCTGGGGGAGAGGGTGAGCTTATGGAGAATAAACCGACCTTGGCAGCTCCTGTCAGTCGATGGAAATTCAAAGCATAAACTGCGATACTGCGTCCAGAAATTATTAGGAGAAACGCGATGACCTTCAACGTATCTTTGCCGCCCGAGTTGGAAGCGCGAGTCCGCCAGCGGGTTGAGTCCGGCAGGTATGGCTCGGCCAGCGAAGTGATCGGTGAAGCACTGAAATTGTTCGAGTCGTATGAAGATGTCAAAACAGCGAAACTCGACAGCCTGCGCCAGGATATTGCCAAGGGGCTGAGCGATGCAAAAAATGGTCGCACCAAAGAAATTGACTTTGCCAGCCTGAAACAACAAGGCCGCCAGATTCTCAAAGACCGCAAGGCCGCCTGATGCCCAGCATCCGTTTTACCCATGCAGCAGAAACCGACCTGCTGGAATTATGGGTAACCATCGCGGAAGAAAATCTCAACGCAGCAGACAATGTTCTGGATGTTATTCAATCCACAACCGCACTGCTGGTCACACAGCCCGAGATGGGCAGGGCGCGCCCGGAACTGGCAGAAGGATTGCGTAGCCTACCGACCCGCACGCCATACCTCATATTCTATTTGCCCGATGACGACGGACTGCTGATTGTTCGCGTGCTGCATCATGCACGGGATATTGAAGCAGGATACTTCTCTTAGCCGGAGTCAGGAAAACCGCTGACCCGCAGCGCCCGTCAATTGGCGATCCGCACACATTATCGTGTGAAGAAGCGCGTATTTATTGCCTTGCGGGATAGGTGGCAAATCGGAATTGACAACAACTCGCAACAGCTCTGCAACGAGCAATGCGGCAGGCCTATATATTCTTGAGCGTGGAAAGATGCTGGGTTTGCTGATAGATTGCATGGGTAAAAGCTGGGGCGGTGGATGCGGTGAAAATAATTTTGTCACCATTTTTTTACGAAGAAAAACCGTGCTAGCGGTTTACATCAAAGGTGAAACCATGAAAAATCATTACTCCTTCTCAAAAGGAGTTCGCGGCAAGTTTCACAACCCCGATGCTGTGATCAAACTCCCTGTCTATCTTGACGAGAGTGTGCAGACTTGTCTGACAGCCAAGGCCGATGCCAAAGGGATTGACCTTTCAGATTTGGTTAACGACCTGCTTAAATGCGAGATTGGAATTATTGATGCGGTTAGGTAGTTTCGCCACCGCTACTGCCAGAGAAAGGTTAATGGGTAGCATTCCTTTTCTGCTACCCATATTTCTGAGACTTCTTGTTAAAGGATAGAACGTGGATATTCAAACTAAAGTTCAAAAATTATTAGAAGCAAATTTGAGTAATACTCCGCCTGACGGTGGCATATTTCTAGAAAAAGCCTTACAGCAAGCGCAATTGGATTACACGTCAGATAGCTTAAAGCGCATTGATGCGTTATTAAATCAAATACGAGAAAAGCTAAAACCCGCTGAAGAAGGTTTTTTGGCGGATGTAGCTAAAGAAAATTTTGCCTTAACGCTTGCTTCCTACATTGGCAATTATTTATGCAAGGAAACAAACAGCAACGCGCTTTGGTTTACGTATCAGGATGCTGTCAAACAGTTTCCACCAGAACCAAAATTGCCCCAAGGCCTTACTACACACCTCATTGCCATTATTGAAAATACCGTAGTAATGCCAATGGCGGCTTTGCTTCGAATCTTCGACGATAAATCACATACGGTTGATTACTTTTTTAATGGCGTACTTAAACTTATTAAAAATAACCAAGCGATTTCTGAAGGCTGGAAGCAAGAATATCTCAATGACTTTTTGGCTGGGAAAGCCATTCCTGGTGAAATTGCTTTTGAACAAGCATTGAAAGAACTGAAGCTCGACTTTTCACTTGAGAGCTTAGATGTCATAGATGGGTTTCTGATCGCAATCAAACAACAAACTCATCCAGATTACGCCCGATGGATGGGGGCTTCCTCGTTGTGCAATTTTTTGTATTTATTGGGCACTTATTTGGGCGCAACAACGGCGTTAAATGCTAATTGCTTTGTTAAATGGCTAAGTTATGAGCAAACCAAAGCCATGCACCCAGCTACGCCGCATACTTTTGGCACTTCTATCAATGCATTGTTTGGCGGTGACACATTGATGCACCCAGTAGGCAAGGTGTGTGATTTACTATTTGCGGATGATAATCAAATCAATTGCCGTGGATTTGCAGAAAGAGTCGCGATGGATAAAGAAACATCCCGCATGATTCACCTTTACCCCAATATGAATTCATCGCAACAAAATTCAGGCGGCTTCTTTTCAAAATTAAAATCCAAACCAACATTTGACCCGAAGTGGGTGGAGCCATTTCGAGAAGCAGGCTTTTTAGCAGCGTTTGCGGCAAGTGGTTTAGCAAGCAATTCTCCTTTTTCCCCTCAGTTACTACAAGGAGCTAAACCCGACAGGAAAAAAGTGATTATTGATTTTGCATTTTACGAGAACTGGGAAGAGGCCAACAAGGCGGCATCAGGTTACATGGAGGGGAATGCTGAAAAAGTACCTTTTCAGGTATATATTTTTGATGGTTATGCCAACTTGCCATTAGAGCGTTTGGATGCGATGTACATCGATATTCGTCATTATGATTCGCCCTCAATGTCATGCTTATTGATAATTCCTTATCGTCAAGCATCTTCGACCCAAGGCTTTAAAATATATAGCCCAAAATTGTGCAACTCCACGATCCCAGAAGAACTGGCTGCAAATGCCGCCAATGCATTTTTTGTTGGAGCAAAAGACTTTGTTGGATTGAATTGGGATAAAACAAGTTGGAATAAATATTTTGATGAAAGATGAATTCTAATTTCAAGCGCGCCATCGAATAAAAAGCTGACACTTCTCGTAATCGAGTGGGTAAATTTCACAAAACGCCCCTAACTCGGGGCGTTTTGTTTTGCTGTTCCAATGCGCAACCCCGTGAAGATGCCCGTCAATAGGAGATCTACAGCATGCCGCCAAGATTGTGTTTCGTTCTGGAAGCGGTATGCGCCAGCGCCCCAATCAGCGCGTGTTGTTCAAAATGGCAAACGTATTTTCATCGCGCATACGTTCCGGGAAGACGTGAATCTTGTCGAAACTTAATTGCGGCAGGCGCTCTTGAACTAGTTGATAAACCGCGCGTGCCTGCGCTAGGTCGCGCGGCTTTTTCATTGGGTCTCGGTCTTTCTTTTGGCTCAACCAGGTTTTGTAAAACACGAAAGCGCGCGGGTCAACCGTCACCATTTCCGCCATGCTGCCGTTGGTGGCAATCACTACCTGCCGGAATTTCGGCGAGCTGAGCAACCAGTCCATATTCTTGATTTTGACTGCCCAGAAGTCATCCGGGTTGGCGATCATTTGCGGGTGTTCTTTGTCATCGAACAGCGACACGGGACGGCGTTTGATTAGATCAATCATGAAGCCTTGAGCATTTGCCGCGCTGTATTCCTGATCTTTCAGCAATTCAAAAGACGGATCGAATTTTTTGAGTACGCCGATCAAACCATATTTGTTGAAATGCTCGTCGCCATCCGTTACCAGCGTAATCCGTTTGCGCGAATCCCATAATAAATCCATGTCGGTGGTTGCCGTGACATCGCCGCTGAAGCGAACGCCCGCCTGCGTTTCGTAAGCGTAAAGCGCGTTGGTTCCGATCACCAAAAAATGATCCTGTAACCCGGCGCGCCGGATTTCTTCCAGCAAACCCACCACCACATTCGGCGTGCGACCCACCCGCAAGGCGACATTCAGCCGGGTGTGCGTGGCAATGGCCGTGTTGAGCTGCTTCAGGTTTTGCTCGGCGAGGGCTTTGCCTTTTTTGAATTCGTCCAGAATTTTTTCGGTGTCCGGCGTGCGCGCGCCAAGGCTTTTGGCTCGACCGCCACTGTATTCACGATACAAATAATCGCCGCCTTTTACCGTTTTCCAATACATGCTGCCGCGATAATTCTGCGCACGCGCCACCGCCGCCAACCAGACTTTTCTGGTTTGCTCGGCATCAATGTATTGCCTGACCTGATTTTCGTTGAGAGCGGTGAACATGGTGGTTGGAGGAATATTCAAAGAAATTGCAAATTACCCTCTAACTTTAATTGTGTCAATGCGTTATGTGATTCGATTGCGACTAATTGCAGACAAGCAAATTAATCGAGATGTACTCGATTGAACCACCCATCACCCAACAATACGCGCCTTGCACGGGGCGTTGCGCATTGCTGTTTCAATGCACAACCCCATTAAGATGCCCGCCAATAGGCGATCTACAGCATTGTGCGTTTCATGAATATCTTCATTTTATGCACATCGGCGGTGAGAACATCAACCCAATAATTCCGGGATTTGCTTGCCTCTGTCCAGCGAATGAAATTGACCGTTAATATCAGTATTGATACCATCTATCGCATGAGCGGGATCGACAAAATTCTTGGGCAGATGCGGCGCGAACCGGCGAATGTTCGCTTTGGCGATTTGCATAAAGTCTGCGAGAAATATTTTGGCAAGTCTCGAAATTCGGGCAGCAGCCATTCGATATTCAAGACACCGTGGCAAGGCGATCCGCGCGTCAACATTCAAAACGACAAAGGCAAGGCCAAAGCCTATCAAGTGAAACAAGTGCTGCTGGCAATCGAACGTTTGGGAGTCAAGCTATGAACATCAATCACTACACTTATCGCGTGACATGGTCGCAAGAGGATGGCGAGCATGTGGGCTTGTGCGCGGAATTTTCTTCCTTGTCCTGGCTTGCGCCCACGCCGGAAAAAGCCCTTGCTGGAATTCGCCAACTGGTGGGCGAGGTAGTTGCCGATTTGCAGTCTTCGGGCGAGCCGATTCCCGCTCCGCTTTCCGAAAAGCAATACAGCGGGCGCTTCATGGTTCGCGTTCCGTCGCTGGTGCATAGAGCGCTGGCAACCGAAGCTGCCGAGCAAGGAGTCAGTATCAATCGTTTGGTGAGCGCAAAACTGGCGGCTTGAGTACATGTCATCACTCAGCAAAACGCCCCTTAACCGGGGCGTTTTGTTTGGCGTTTTGAATAGGCCACCTCACGACTAGTGAACGACGTAGATGCCCTATCCATGCGCTTCTTCACGAGGTGGCGTTTTGAAATCGCCGTGCGTATTTGCGCGCCGGGTATTTTTCGTCCGCAGTCAGTTTGTGCGTTCGCGATATTTACCCGCGAATGACGCGCACTTCCGCTTGCACTGGAATATTCAGCCATACCCTGTCTGCCGTCAGCACGGGTAATTGTTTGATGATGGCTAAGGCTAGGCAGGCACGGTCGCCCAGCGATAAGCCATATTGCTTGCACACCGCTCGCAATTCTCCGGTGACAAAGGCTTGCGCCTGATCGTGGTCAACCACTTCCAATTCAAGGGCGGACAGGGTTTCGCGGATGATGGCGGGAGGCATTTCATGGTCGATCAGTTTGCTGACGAGCTCGGCGTAATTCACGCTGGAAATGATCCCGGAAGCGGCTTCCAATACGGGTAAAACCCGTTCCGCGCCGGGTTCTTGAAACAGGAAGGCCAACACTGCTGAGGTGTCCAGTATCACTTTACTCATCGCTTGCCGCCTGCCGCCGTTCGCGGATCAACTCATCCACCACGGATTCGCTGGCGATGGTGTGTTGTTTGACCAGTTTAACGGCGCTTTGCAGCCGCTGTTTGCGGGTGGCGATGCGCAGTTCGTGCGTTTCGTCCGACCAGCTTAACAACACTTGATCGCCGATGTTGATGCCCATTTTTTGACGCATTTCAGCCGGAATGACAATTCTTCCGCCTTGTGAGACTTGAATGGATACGGGTGACATAATTTCCCTCCAGTGTCATTTGTATTTGAAAGTGACATATTATGACTGCTATTCAATTGGGGCAATGATTCTTTCATTTTTAAAAACCACACCTCGTGGAGAAGCGCATGGATAGGCGTTCTACGTCGTCCATTTGATGTAGATGCCCTATCCATGCGCTTCTTCACGAGGCGGCATTAAAAAATTGGCAGTTTTTTACGCGCCAATCAATCCCGCGCATTTCACCCCGCTCATCACCGCACCTTCCAGCGTCGCCGGATATTCGCCAGCGGTGTAGTCGCCCGCCAGCAGTAAGTTGGGTAACGCGGTTTGTTGTGATGGTCGTTGCAGGTTGGGCGCGCAGCAGAAGGTGGCGCGTTTTTCGGCGATAACTTTGTGCCAGAGCGGTGTTTCGGTAATGCCGAATTCATCGCGCAGTTCGTCTATGACTTTTTGCGCCAACTCGTCATGTGTCAATTCCTGATGGATGCCTTCGGCGCTGATGACGGCGGCGAGCAGGCCGTGCTGTGCGGCGATCTGGCCTTTGTCGAACAGCCATTGGCTGAAGCGCTGGTGCAGGCCGAGCATGGGGTGCGGCAGGCGCACATGCGGCGGGTATTGCAGATAGACGGTGTAGATCGGTTGCTGTTGCAGGCTGTCGATTTGCGCGACGCTATCGGCCAGTGCGGCAAGGGGGCGCAGCAGTTTGGCGGCGATAGTGGGCGAGGTGGCGCAGATGATGTGGCTGAAGTTGTGTGTTCCATTCGCGGTGACGAGTGTTATGCCGATGTCGTTGGGGACGATGGCTTCTACGCCGCAGGAGGTGAACACTTTGCCACCGTGTCGTTCGATGTAAGCCGCCGCGCGTTGAGGGAAGAGTGCGCTGAAGTCGAGGCGCGGCAGCAGCATGTCGCTGTCGGCGCGCGTGCGGTTGAGTGAATCGCGCAGGACGTTGAGCAGCACTTGGGCGGAAGCTTTGTGGATGGGGGTGTTGAGGGCGGCGATGCAGAGGGGTTCCCAGAGTTTTGAGGTTAGGGCGGCATCTTGGCCGTATCGGACGAGTAATGAGGAGACAGTGATGTCGGACGAACCCTCACCCCAGCCCTCTCCCGCCAGCGGGCGAGGGAGTTGGTTCAGTTGGAAGTTTGCATTGCGCAGGGTGAGCATGAAACGCGCGGCGTTCAAACGTTCGCCCCAAGTCAGACCTTGCGCGGTCAGCAGCGCGATCAGCAGATGCAGCGGGGCGGGCAGGCGTGGGGCTTTGAGCGAAAATTGTCCGTGCAAATCGAGTTGCAGCGGCAGGCGCAGAAAATCCTGTTCGATGTCGCCGCCGACCAGTGCTATCAGGCGCAAGGTTTCGCGGTAGCAGCCGAGCAGCAGATGCTGGCCGTTGTCCAGTTGCGTGTCGAGGTGCAACACGCCGCGCGCGCGTCCGCCGAGTTGCTTGGCGCTTTCAAATACGGTGACGGGGATGCCGCGCGCGGCGAGTTCGCTGGCTGCGGCCATGCCGGCGTAGCCGCCGCCGATGATGCCAAGGGTCAAAGATTGCTTTTCACGTTCGCCCCCTCTCCTCCCGGGAGAGGGTTGGGGTGAGGGAGCACTTTTTAGTTCTTGAACCAAGTCTTAATCGCCAGCCAAAGTTTGTACCGCGTTGTCAGCGACACGCGCTCTTTCAATACATGGCAACCGCTGGCGATCACTTCATCCAGCACGGCGCGATAAATCGCGGCCATGATGAGTCCGGTGACTTGGCTCTTGCGATCCACGGTAGGCAGGTGTTCCATAGCTTGCTGATAAAAACGTTGCGCGCGCTCGATCTGGAACGCCATCAGCTTGTTGAAATTTTCCGTTTCGCGCGAATGGAATATGTCATCCGCTGTCACGCCGAATTGCTGCAACTCGTCCAGCGGCAAATAGATGCGGTTGCGCCGCGCGTCTTCGCCCACGTCGCGGATGATGTTGGTGAGCTGGAAAGCGATGCCGAGGTCGTGCGCGTATTTCAATGTGTCGCGGTTGGTGTAGCCGAAAATCTCCGCCGACAACAGGCCGACCACAGAGGCCACGCGGTAGCAATACAGTTGCAGCGATTTGAAATCGGCATAACGCGGCTGGTCGAGATCCATCTCCATGCCGTCGATGATTTCCAGCAGCAGTTCCTGCGCCAGGTTGAATTGTTTGACGATGGGAACCAGCGCCAGCGCGACCGGATGTTGCGGCTGGCCGCTGTAAATGGCGGCCACTTCGTTGCGCCACCACCCCAGCGTCGTGCGCGCTACATTGGCATCGCTCGTTTCGTCCACCACATCGTCCACCTCGCGGCAGAAGGCATACAGCGCCGTGATCGCGCGGCGCTTGTCCCGGCTCAGGAAGCGGAAGCTGTAGTAGAAACTGGAACCGCTGGAGGCGGCTTTGTCTTCGCAGTATTGGTCAGGGGTCACGGATAAATCGCAGTTTAGTGATGACACAAGTCGTGCGACTCGGCCCATTGATAAAGCGTTTTTGGTTCGATGTCCACCGCGCCACCCTTGAATTCCAGACAGCCCCATTCCGGGTCAATGCGTGCCGAATTCACTTCGGAAAGGTTGACGTGATTGCCGATCAGCGGGCTGAGATCAACTTCCCTGTGCACGTCATCGCTGAATAACAATGCGAAAAAATATCCGTCGTGGTGTTCAAATTGTTTGAGTTTCATTTTTCTACTCCAATGGTTTAAACCGGATGTAACTTTTGAAGTTTTTTGTAGGTGCGAATTTATTCGCACGCTTAGTAAGCTATGTGCGAATAAATTCGCACCTACACAAGCAATGCTATGAATTTCCAGAGCATCAAAATTTAACGAATTAGAACGGTGCGCTTTTCGCCAGCATGATAACCCAGTCGAACGGTTTCAATACCGGGCGGCGGTGGAACATGTCGTAGTCGGCGGCTTCCAGTTTGTCGAGGATGCGCAGGCCGCCCGCGATAATCATGCGCATCTCCAAGCCGATGCGACCGCGCAGAATTGTGCCCAGCGGTTTGCCGGACAACATCAGCGCGCGCGCTCTATCCACCTCGAATTTCATCAACGCGCGCCAAGCCGCATCGGCGCGGCCTTCGGCGATTTGCGTCTCGCTCACACCGAAGCGGGTCAAGTCGTCTTGCGGCAAATAGACGCGCCCGATTTGCCAGTCCTTCGCCACGTCCTGCCAGAAATTGATGAGTTGCAACGCGGTGCAAATCGCATCCGAATAAGCGAGGTTGACCGGCGTGGCTTCGCCGTACAAATGCAATAACAAATTGCCGACCGGATTGGCCGAGCGGCGGCAATAGTCGAGCAGCTCGTCGTAGTTGGCGTAACGTTTCTTCACCACGTCTTGCGAAAAAGCATCGAGCAGATCGTGCAGCGGCTGCATTGGCAGCGCGTGTTGTTTGACCTCGGTGGCGAGATGTTGGAACAGCGGCAGCAGCGGCGTTTCGTCCGCTGCGATGTGCATCAACTCATCGCGAAAATCATCGAGCTGACGCAGGCGTTCGTCGTCGGGCAAATCGCCCTCATCCGCAATATCATCCGCCGCCCGCGCAAAATGGTAAATCGCCGCCACCGGGCGGCGCAGCCGACGCGGCATGAGGATGGAGGCGACGGGGAAGTTTTCGTAGTGATCGACAGACATTAAACCAGATCATTCCGATGCAACATAAACACAAACTCATCTCCAGCAGTCACGTCCAGCCAAGTGAAGGGCAGGGTGGGGTAGGCGGCTTCCAGGGCATCGCGGTTGTGGCCGATTTCGACGATGAGGATGCCGTTTTCGGTGAGGTGTTCTGCGGCGTTGTCCAGAATGATGCGCGTGGCATCCAGTCCGTCCTGGCCGCTGCCGAGGGCGAGCTGGGGTTCGTGTTTGTATTCTTGCGGGAATGCGTCCACCGTTTTCGCATCGACGTAGGGCGGGTTGCAGATGATGAGGTCGTAGCGTTTGTCCCCGATGTCGTCGAACAGGTCGGATTCGATCAGGTTGATGCGGTCATTCAGCCCGTAATCGGTCACGTTGTATTGCGCGACATCCAGCGCATCGGGCGAGATGTCGGTCGCGTCGATGGCGGCGTTGGGGAAGGCGTGGGCGGACAGGATGGCGAGGCAGCCGCTGCCGGTACACATGTCGAGTATGGAAGTTACTTTTTCAGCATGTTCTATCCACGGAAAAAGCTGTTCGCGCAGCAGTTCGGCTATGAACGAGCGCGGCACGATGACGCGTTGGTCCACATAGAAGGACAGGTCGCCCAGCCAGGCTTGATTGGTCAGGTAGGCGGCGGGAATGCGCTGCTCGGCGCGCCGCTCGATGATGTCCAGCACGTCGTAGATTTCGGATTGCGTCAGGCGGGCATCGAGGAAAGGTTCCATCTGGTCCAGCGGCAGATGCAGTGTGTGCAGGATGAGATAGGCGGCCTCGTCAAAAGCATTTTCGCTGCCGTGACCGAACGATAATTCGGCTTCGTAAAAGCGGCTGACCGCGAAACGCAAACAGTCGCGCAGTGTTTTGAGTGAGCCGCTTGCTTCTGAAAAGTAATTGATGTCCATTTGGTTTTTGTCTCCGTTTTTTCTCCGCCACAAAACTGGCGGCGTGTTGCCGCAGTGTGATGCGAAGTTATTTGGCCCGCAATAACCGGGCCGCTTGTGCTGCGTTTAGGCAGCCTTTATTCGACTAGCAGTTTGACCAAAGTCAGGTAATAAATTTCGGACAAGGCATCCAGATCGGCTACTGCCACGCATTCGTTGAGCTTGTGGATGGTCGCA
>JAGVNQ010000130.1 GCA_020053195.1 Sideroxydans sp. | reverse complement strand
GGGTTGCCGTGTAATAGATCCGTGGTCTCTGTTTCATTTGCAACACTCCTTCTGCTTACGCAGTTTCTAGTGTGTTGCATCCACCGGTTGAATCCAAGGGCATAAGCGGACATATATGCATATGATCTACAATGGCTGCCACCAGATAGAAGCGGAACTTGACAGATAATGACTACGATCAGTAAGCAAATTCAAAATGCTGACGAGGTAATTTGTCGGAATATCGAATCGCTTGCTGATCAACGAGCATTTCTTTCTCAAAATATCCTCTCGCAACTCAGGAATTTGGTTGAGGGGGTAATTGTCCTTCTCCACACGGTCTCGCCCGATGCCGAATTCAATTACAACGCAGTAGAACCAGGGCTCAACTTCGTCAAGAGCCAAGGGAAGCTTAACTTCCTCAGCAAGTTCCACAAACTGCTTCAGAAAAGTGTTTCCCATTATTCCCCGGATGAGGATGCCTCCGAGCGTTTGATGCTCAAGTACTACGAGTACCTTCACCGCATCCGAAGCCTGCTTCAAGACAACTGTGGCATCTCGGCGCTGAGGAACCTAGAAGCCTTCCCCGTTGACCTTGACCCGTCGCTACGGGAGTACCATGAAAAGATTTCCGCAAGGATTGAGACTGCCCGTTCATCCCCGCCGGATAACAGGCGCTGGGATCGTTACTACATCCACAAAACGCGCCCCTTCTTCGTCGGTGGTCGCATCTACTATGAGGTTACCTTCTACCGGGCCGACGACAAAGTAAACAAGTCCGAACGTATCATCGCCTTTACCGATATCGAAATGACTGACAAGTACGCGGCTCTGCTGGCGCTCCGGCAGGACTCGATTGAAGTGCTCAGCCAGACTTTGCCAATTACGGTCATCCGCGAGTGGGAGGTCTCGATCCGTCCGTGTGAATTTAAGAACTTCGCGCGCTTGCTGGGTATGTCCATTACCGTTCGACGTGAGTCGGAAGAATATCGTTACCTGATGCGTAGATTAACAGCGTACTCAGGTAGTCTACTCGACCTGCTTGACATGCCAGATGTCAAATACACGACAGTAAAGGCAGCAGGTACGGCTAACGTCGCTACACTGCAGATATTTCCCATGCTGGATAAAGTGCGCGGCATCGTTAAGTCAGCCGCTCCGGGGCACAATGTCATCCGCTATCTCATGCTGCGGATGCACAACCAGATATTGAAGCCGCTGTATGACGGGCAAGGCTGCGATCTCCTTTCCGGAATGAAGCTTCCGTACAGCTGCATTCCCTTTGACGATATGCCGTTCTGTACATCGTTACCGAAGCACAACCCGAGCTACTGGAACCTCGTAGAGAGTCTTGATGTGACCGGCCGGAACCACGAGTTGCTCGCTCGTCGCGTGAAAAACAACGTGGAGCGTCATGGAATGCTCTATACGCCCGTGACCGACCTCGATGAGTTCGGAGATGTCAATGGCTTGATCTCGATATACAACAGCAAACTCTATCGCACGCATCTGGAGCGTCGGTTGCTCAGGCAGGACATGGGGCACATTTTCATCTGCGGGTATGAGAACGACACCTTCGCTATCGTCAAGAAGCTGCAGGAGTACGCTTCGACCGGGGTTGCCGGTTACACCCAAGCCGTCGAGCGATGGCTCAAAGAAACATATCGCGGCATAGATGATTCGGCAAAGAAGGCTGCTCTTAATCAGTTGTTCAACCAGTCGCGAGTGGCCCTGATCTATGGGGCAGCTGGAACTGGCAAGTCAACAATGGTGAACCACATCGCGCACTACTTCAACGATAAGAAGAAGCTTTTTCTTGCGCACACCCATCCAGCAATCGACAACCTCGAACGTAAAGTATCCGCGCAGAACTCGGACTTCAGGACGATCAGCAGCCAGATTGGCAGGAAAACAGCCGGCGAGATTTTTGACCTCCTCGTTATCGACGAATGCAGCACCGTCAGCAATGCCCACTTGCTCAAGGTACTGGAGAAAACCTCATTCAAGATGCTGGTGCTCGTCGGTGATGTCTACCAGATCGAGTCGATCGAGTTCGGCAACTGGTTCGAAATCATTCGTTCGTTCATCCCGAATACATCGGTATTCGAGCTGAAGACCCCTTATAGAACCAATAACGAATCACTATTGGGATTCTGGAACAAGGTTCGCAATATCGACGACGACATTGCCGAGAGCATGGCCCGCAATGGGTATTCGACCGTGCTCAACAAAACGCTGTTCGAAACCCAATTACGTGACGAGATTATCCTTTGCCTGAACTACGACGGTCTTTACGGCATCAACAACATCAACCGTTTTTTGCAGAGCAGCAACTTTGGTGCAGCTACCACTTGGGGTGACTCTACGTACAAGATCGGCGACCCTATTCTCTTCAACGAGACCGAGAGGTTCAGACCGACAATCTATAACAACCTGAAAGGCTGGATTGTCGACATTAACCGCTTTCCGGATCGGATACAGTTTGATGTTCAGCTTGATCGACCAATCAGTGAGGTAGATGTCGACGGTAATGAACTCAAATATATAGGTGAATCAATTGTGCGCTTCTCCGTCTACAAGCACGAAACCAGCGATGAGGAAGACGACTCCCTGAATACTTCTGTGCCATTTCAGGTGGCCTACGCTGTGTCGATTCACAAGGCGCAGGGTCTCGAGTATGACACCGTCAAGATCGTGATTACCGATGCCAATGAAGACGACATCACACACAGCATTTTCTACACAGCCGTAACTCGGGCACGTAAGCATCTGCGGATATTCTGGACACCCGAGACGCAGCAAGGAGTTCTACAGCGTCTCCATCGCAGCACCAATTCAAAGGACGTTGCTCTTCTCGTTAGCCGTCGTAACCTTAAGTCGGCCAACGGATGAGTTACATTCGCTCCAATGCCACAAGGTTAATTGGACGTTGATGTCTGGTTTGGTCGGCTAAGCTGCCGGATTCCAATACATGATGGACTGTCCGCTCAGGCCGTGAGAAGACGTCCGCACTGACCCATCTTCAAAATGTCGAGGTTGTGTTAAAACTCTGCACACTCCATTTTCAAAATGGGGGGTAAAACTATTTCCACCTAGCTTCAAAGCGTATTTTTTAACAAAAAAATGGGGAAACCGAAGCTTCCCCGTACTTTTCACAACTTTAATATTTTTGCTACCTCAGTTTTTTCACAACTTTATTCTAACGAAACATGTGAAAAAATCAGGCGAAGTTTTTCGCCACGAATTCCCAGTTCACCAAATTGTTCAAAAACACTTCGACAAACTTGGGGCGCATGTTGCGGTAGTCGATGTAATACGCGTGTTCCCATACATCCACACACAGCAGCGCTTTGTCGGCGGTAGTCAGCGGTGTTCCGGCTGCGCCCATGTTGACGATGTCCAGCGAACCGTCCGGCTTTTTCACCAACCATGTCCAGCCCGAACCGAAATTGCCCACGGCGGAAGTCTGGAACGCTTTCTTGAAATCGTCCAGCGTGCCCCACTTCTTGTTGATCGCCGCCGCCAACGCACCAGTCGGCTCACCACCACCCTGCGGCTTCATGCAGCTCCAGAAAAAGGTGTGGTTGGAAACCTGCGCCGCGTTGTTGTAAATGCCGCCGGAAGATTTTTTGATGATGTCTTCCAGCGTGGCGTTTTCGAATTCGGTGCCTTTAATCAGGTTGTTCAGATTGGTCACATAAGCCTGATGGTGTTTGGCGTAGTGGTAATCGAATGTCTCGGCGGACATGTGCGGCGTAAGCGCTTCGCGGGGATAAGGCAGCGGGGGCAATAAGTGTTCCATGGCAATCTCCTGAATTTTTTGTTAACAACGTGAAAATGGCATAACCATTGGGCTGCAATATACCATAGCTTTCTTGTTGGGTATTATTTAACTCGTATTGAGCAAAAAAATCACCCTTAAACAAAAATCTAAGGACACACCTTACACGCAGTTATTGTGCAATTTCCATTTTTCTTCATGCCCCATCGCTTTGGCGAACTCGGGCACTTGGCAGCGTTCGGCTTCGGCGGCATCCACGGCGACGGGTTTTGAGGCTTGAGCCGTAACCGGTTCATGTTTTGTTAATCTGTTGGCGGTGAAGCCGATCACGACGGCGAACAGCAGCACGATGACTCCCTGACTCAAACTGCCGCCCGCGCCGGGTGGCGGCTCTGATGCACACACTCCGCCGGGACAATGTTCGGCTTTGCCGTTAAACAGCGCGTAAACCTTGCAGCCCAGACAGATGCCGAATGCCGTTTCAAAAAACAGCAACAGCAAACACAGCGAACACACGATCAGATTGACCGGGCCGATCACGTTGTTGATGACCACCAGAAAAAACATGGCCAGCGCCAGCGCGAAGCCGATGGCCCACGCGAAACGTTTTTGCGCCGCGCCCACATATTCCGGCTGCTGTTTGCGCACCACCCATTGCCCCACGATCAGGCTGGGGGCGAACGCGGGATTGCTAAAAATCCGCAAGGTGAAGTCGAGCAAGAATGCGATGACAAACACCCGCGTCGGCTGGAAGTTGCCCGTCAACCAAGCGTTCATAAACGCCACGATGGCGAACAAAAACAACATGCCCGCCCCGGCGCGCACCGCGCGTTCGTTCAGCACGGGAATGTCGTAGCCGGGAATGTGTTGGCCGAATTGGAACGGGGGTTGGTTCATGGCAGTGAATGGGAATTAAAGACGGCGGCAAGTATGCTGGCGAATGGTATGGTTTGGCTATGATTCGGATCATATATCTGATCTATTTTGAGACTGCCAAAACATGCACTTCGTGTAGAAGCGCGCCAATAGGCGTTCTACATCATTCACTCGCTGTAGATGCCCGAAAATAGGCGCTCTACAGCGATGTGCCTTTTTGATTTTCGTCAAACAGCAGCCAGCACGCCATGTTGACGCAACACGCCCAGATACACATCGGGATCGGGGCGCACGCGGTAGTTGTCGGTTTCGTGCGTCCAGATAATTCTGCCGTTGCGGTCGGTGATGATAACGGTCGGCATCACCGAATCGCTGTCGTAGCCCATCATCTGCATACCCATGGGCACGCCGTGTTTTTGCTCGATGCCGAGTTTCCGCGCGGCCTGATTGCCTTCGTCTGTGAAAAATTCAAACGACAATTCGATGCGGAATTTTTTGGCGATTTCAACCGTGTTGGTGTGCGGCTGCGGCGAGATCAATGCGACGCGCACCCCCGCTGCGTTGATCTCCTTGTAACGTTCTGCCAACTCTTTGAGTTGCGCCATACAAAACGGACACCAGTTGCCGCGATAGAAAATGATGACTGCCGGCTTGTCGGTCAAATAATACGAACCGATTTTTCGCCCGCCGCTATCGAGCACGGAAAATTCCGGCAAGGCCTGGCCGACGAGCAACTTGCTATTCGAGTCGCGCCCGCCGAATACCGAGAACCAGTAGGCATACACCAGAAATGCCAGCCACGAAGCAAGTGCCAAGGCCAATGCCAAACCGTCTGCGCCGCGCGCATATTGGCTGTAGGCGGCAAGCCCGACACCCGCCGCCCCGAGCAAATTGACCAGCGGATAATGTGCGCTGGTGCGCGCCACGTTTTTGAGCAACATGGCGCGCATAAACATGGTCAGGATGGGCATAACCGTCAACATCACGCCGAACCACGCCATGCTGGGCGCGCCCCGGTAAAGCATCCAACCACCGTAAACAGCGATGCCCATGACGGCCATCATGTATGCGCTGATAAACATGGATTTGAGCAAATTCATGGCGGTCTCCTTCAGTGCGCGCCACTGGCCGCAGACTGCGGTGCGTGCCAAGCTTCGTTGGCAAAAGTCGCATCCAGCGGCGTGTCGGTCAGGTGGTTGGCGTAGTTGCTCAAGGTTTTCATGCTGACACCGAGCACCACTTCCAGCGCCTGCTGCGGCGTGTAACCCGCCGCAAAAAACTCGTCCAGTTCGCGGCTGTGCGCGACCCTGCCGCGTTCGCGCACCACGCTTCGGGCGAATGTCGCCAGTGCTTGCAACTTCGCGTCGGGTAACGGCTGTCCATCACGCAAGGCGGCGATCACGTTGTCGGCGACCTTGACCATGTTGCGCGCGAGAAAAGAGTGCGCGGCCACGCAATATTCGCAGCCGTTTTCGGCGCTGACCGAGATCAGCACAACTTGCTGTTCGGCGGGCGTGAGAGAACTTTTTTCGAGCAACGCGCCCAATTGTTTGTAGGCCTCCAACGCAGCGGGTGCTTCCGCCAGATGGGCGTATAAATTGGGGATAAAGCCCAGTCCTTTGTGTGCGGCTTCGAGAATGGGCAAGGCGGCAACGGGTGCGCTGGCGAGAGTGTGCAGTTTGAAAGTGTTCATGGCGGTCTCCTGAATGGGTTGAGCAACGTGAATGTTGCTGGAACTCATTGTCAGGATTCGGAGGGCTGGCCTCCATGACCGCAAAAGCGCGATTTATGTCTGATCGTCCAGAGAAGTAACTTTATCCGGGT
>JAGVNQ010000219.1 GCA_020053195.1 Sideroxydans sp. | reverse complement strand
TTGCTCGATATAGCCGGATTTCGCGCGGTGCTCGTGGACTACCCAGCCGCCTTCGCGCAGCGGCTCGGGCATGCCCATGTTGAGGTACATCAATGCACCGGTTTTGCGGTCGGTTTGGAACATGCGTTGCGGCACGAAATTGAGCGCGCGCGGTGTCCATTCGTCGCCGGTTTTCCAGTCGATTTCAAGCGCGGTTAAGCCTTTGCCGACGGCATCGGTCAAGTCGTATTGAGAATCTTCGAATTGCGGGATGTTGGCGTGCATATCCTGCAACTCTTTGGTGCGGTCGATCTCGGACTGCGTGGCATCGTCTTTCGGGTGCAGCTTCCAGCCCAGCCCGGTGACGGCGCGGCGGCGCTTGGCCAGTTCGGCGAAGACATGCGGGTCTTGCTCTTCGATTAGCTCGAAAAGCTCTGCTTGCTGGGCGATGTAGCCTTGATCGGCTGCGGCGAAGGCGCTGGCGAGGCGCGCAGGGTCAAGCGTGGTCACCGACATATAGTTGGGGGATGTGCCCGTCGTGCGCGCTTCATTGGCTTGCAGCTTGCCCACGCCCGCTTGCCATTTTTCTTTGACTGTTTTTGCCATGCTGGCGAGTTTTTGCTTAATCATCATCGTCCCAATCATCGTTATCGTTTGAGCTGCTACGGCGGCTGGTGCTGCGGGATTGCTTGCGCGAGCTGCCCGCCGAGGTGTATTTAAATTCGCCGCCGAACTGCGTGGCGAGTCGCCAGAGCATTTCAAGCGTGTCGGGGCCTTCGTCGTGGTCGGCTTCCGGCCAGAATTTGATGTGTTCAATGGCCGTTGTTTGAGAGCGATGCAAACGTATTTGTCCGTTCGCTATGTATGGTTGCAAAGACAAAATCGCCAGGTCTTTATTGCGTCCAGTTGGCCCCGGCATCGCAGGGAAGGCGATGCCGCGCTGTGCAGATCGTTTAATGAGTTCGGTGAACAGGAATTCTTGAAATGCAATGGCCTCTACCGACCAAGCCACGCAGCCATACTCGGCCTGCAAATCGATTGCACGGCTGATGATGAGGTCTGGCACACGGCGACAGATGTCCGCCTCCACCACATCAAGAACCATTGTGGCGCGATTCAATCCACCGACCATAATTCCTGATGGGTCA
Source organism: Sideroxydans sp. (assembly GCA_020053195.1). Classification (GTDB taxonomy): domain Bacteria; phylum Pseudomonadota; class Gammaproteobacteria; order Burkholderiales; family Gallionellaceae; genus Sideroxyarcus. The sequence continues at coordinate 5,074 of JAGVNQ010000219.1, read as the reverse complement.
CGTGCCTGAAGAGTCTTGCCCATCGAAGGGTCGATAGCGCCGAAAAAAATCCAATCAGAAAGACGATTAACCCAGAACTGGATATTCTTGAACGGTGCATCTTCATCGTTTCCGGCCTCGTTCTGTTGTTCCTGATTAAAAGCAGAATGATTGGTCGCGCGCATGCACATCAGGCGATACAGCGGGCGCACTTCCGGCCATGAAACCTTCGCCCCGGCATCCATCGCATTCTTGTTTGCTTGGTAGAACGCTAAAGCTTCGGCCTCGCCAGCCGCTTTCTCTTCATCGTCGCCAGAACGGATGTAGATGCCCTCCCACTTTTCCCACAGCGCCATATTGTCCGGCCACGTCATGATCGAGCGGAAGATGCGCCTACGCCAGCCGGGAGCACGTGCCACGCGGTTGATCGCCGCGTCGTAGTGCAGCGACGTGCCGACCCAGAACACATCCATACCGCCAGCGGGTGGCGCAAGCCCCAGCACGGCGGAAAGCACGAACTTCTCCACCTTGTCGCGCTGTTTTTTGTCTTTGACGTTCTCGTCGTTTTCCAGATCGTCCAGAAAGATCAGGTCTGGGCGATATGGGCCATGCTTCATGCCGCGAATTTTCTTGCCCGTGCCGCCGATGCGAATCTTGATGTTTTGAGCGGTAATCGCCGTAGTGGCCTGCCACACGCGGCCTTGGCCGCACGCCTCAGGGAAATCCATCGCCAAGCGCGGATTGGTGTCCAGCTCGGCCTTGATCGACTCCAACATTTCGGCGGCTTGTTCCTCCGTGTTCATGATGATGCCGATCATGTGCTTGCGACCGGTCACGATGCACCACAGGCTGCCCAGTTGGGTTTCGTAGGTACTCTTCGCCTCTCCGCGCGGGGCTTCATGTACCTCGCGGCCATCCGCATCGCCGTCGATAATCTCCGGCAGGCGTTTGAATACGAACTGCTGGAACAGCGAGAAATACGGAGTTGGAACGTAGTGCGGAAAATACGTCTTGGCGAAAAACTCGTAGTCATTCCAAGCGCGCTCACGGCGCGTCTTGCTGGCTTCGGGGTCGGTCGGAAATGATTCGACCTCCAGCTCGATCTGGTTGCGGATGTCTTCGCCGAGCTGGGCGAGTTCGATCTCGAACTCGCGCCAGGTGCGGATTTCTTTGATGTCGTGATTGTCAGCCATTGCTGCCTTCCAAATCCTTGGCAAGCATGGCTGAAAAGTCTGTTCTAGCCTGTGTTGATAGTTTGAGAAATACTTCAACGATTGCACGATCCTTGGGTGTCTGATCTTTCAGCCAAAACTCATAAAATGCTGCAAACCCTTCTACATTGCTCGCCATCCCCTTAGCCATAATGGCGTGGGCTACCACCGACAGCGCGTGTTCAGTCGAAGTAGATAACTTAGCCATACCGCTTCACCAGAATGCCGCCCACATCATCCAGATGCAGTTGCAGCACCTTCAGCGCGGCGGGGTCTTTTTGGCGCAGGTGTTCGGCCAGTGTTTTGAGGGTGTCCATCGCTACCGATAGGCCGGAGTATTCGGGATTGATGCGCGAGAAGGCTTTGCTGAATTTGGAATAGGCATCGGCCAGTTGCGCCAGCAGCTGCGCTTTGGCGGCGGCGGGGATAGCGGCGGTTTCCAATTCGCGCGTGGTGGTGATGACTTGGCGGGCGAAGTCTTCGACCAGTTGCTGGTTGAGTTCGTCGATGCCTGCGCCGCTGATCTTGTAGGCCGCGCGGGCGGTGTCCCAGTCGTCGCCTTCTTTCTTGGCGGCGGCTTTCCAGTCGCGCGCGGTGTCGTAGCTCACATCGCAGGTGACGGCAGCGCCCTTGAGGGGCAAGCCCTCAACGTAGAGCTGGCGCACTTTGGTGCGGGTTTCTGGGGAGTGTGCCATTTAATGGGGGATGTGCTTGATGAGTTCGATGGCGGCTGCGGCCAGTGTTCCGCCCACCCCGCCACCGAGTGCGCCAAACTTCGCCACCTTTTCGATGATGCGCTTGTCTTCGTTTTCCAGCGCGGTAACGCGCGTGCCCAGTCCGGCGATCTTGTCGCCCACGGCTTTATCCAGCCCGTCGATGCGCTTGTTCAGCACCTCGCCTTGATTGGCAATCTGGCCGGTCAGCGCCTCGCCTTGTTTGGCGATCTGGTCGGTCAGGTTGTCTTCAATGCGGTTCATGCGGTTGCTTGATGCTTCATCGAGACGGCGGATGTCTGCGCGCATGTCTTCGAGGCGTGCAGTCAGCCCTGAATGCAGTGCCTGCACCGTGCCGGTCAATAGGCTGATGCTCTGATTGATTTGAGCGTTGCTCACATCGTTGTTTTTAGTTTCCGGCATCACTTTTCCCCATAGTGCGATCTGCGTTGATGACTGCCTGGCATGCGCCTAGCTGTTTAACTACTTCGTCGGCTTCGCTGGCGAGTCCGACAAGAAATTCAGCAGCCTCGTTTGAAAGTTCGGCTCGCGTATCACCATCACGTCGGCGGGCGCTGGCGGCAGCTTCGGGGGCGACACTTCCACAGGTGTCTGGGGCGCTGGTAACGGGGATGCGCAGGCGGTAAGCGCCGCCGCGCAGGTCAGCAATAATGCGGTCTTTGTCAGTTTTGACATGGTGCAACTCCCTTTGATATTGAGATGAGATCAACCCGATAACCGTGGCCGCGTCTTGTTCTTGTTGGCGGTACTTTTCTTCGAGAGATTTGATCTTGGCGTTGGCGGACGCGAGTTGCTCGTTGTCACGCGCAAAGCATTGGGCGCGCTCGGCTTGTTCGCCGTGCTTGAACTGTTGCTGGCCGTGCAAATGGAACATGCCTATAAGAACCGCAGTCAGCAGCGGGATCGACAGCAGTTTTACCCAAGAGGGGATCATGGCTGCACCTCTTCGGCAGGGGTGCTTGGCACGCCGTATTTGAGGGACAGCAGCTTGGACACAGAGGCCGACGCACCGATGCCGCCGAGGTAGATCAGCCAGATTTCGCCCGAGGCCGTGTTGGCATAGACGCTGTAGCCAAAAGCCAACGTGGCCGTGGCGTAGGCCACGTTTGCCCAGACCTTGGTGTGCGACAACTGGCCTGTGCCCGCGTCTTGAATGAGGTCGGAGAGCTTCATGCTACTGCTCCCGGCTCTGGCTCATAGATGCGGTTGGCGAGAGGCAAACGGCCTGCGCGCAGCCATTCCGCCACATCAAAATTCGGGCATGTTTTGTCTTTGTTCAGATCGTGGTGCGCGACCACGCGCGCGCCGCTGTATTTGGCTTGCAGCGATTCGACCAGGCTTTTCAGGGCATTCCACTGTTCGATGCTGAACTGATCGCGCCCGACCATGCAGATGCCGAGAGAGGTGGCGTTGTAGCCGACAGCGTGCGCGCCGACTTCGTCGATATGGCGACCCGTGGCAACCACACCCCGCGTGTAAACCACGAAGTGATAGCCGATGCTGGTAAGGGTTGAATTTTGGCGGGCGCGCCATTCCGGCTGGCGTTTGAAGCCACGCTGGCGATGCCAACTGTCGATCTCTTGCACAGGGGTAACAAAACCGGGCTTGCCGAGCGAACCTGTAAACAGGGTGCGACCGTTCGGGGAGTCCGAACAGTGAATAACGATGGTGTCGATTTTGCGTGCCATACGCGCCTCCAGTCAGTTGATGACCGGAGGTTACGCGGGCGCGGGAGGGGTTACAGCGCGGGAAACGTTTCCCGCTGGGTTAGGTTGAGAGGTTGCTAACTCTCAGGTCTAAACGAGTCGCAAGGGTCTTCGATTTTATGTTTTACCGCATTCGGTGACGCGGCCTTGCCGCCAGCCGATTTGTATTCAGCAAAATGTTCTTTAAGAGCTGATTGCACGTCCAATTGCTCTTCTGCGATTTGGCGCTCTTCGTTCAATCTGCGAACGCCTGACATTTTGATGAGTTGCTTCTGACGGGCAACGGCCTTTTTCAAGTTTTGCTGTGTCTCAATGTCCTCAATCACAGCCTCCTGCACTGCATACAAGCGATAGACTTGAGTAGCTTCGCATGTTTTAAGCTGTGCAATCCGCTCCTGATCCTTCCGGTAAGCTTGGTCTCGCTGCGCTTGTTCTTGTTCTATCTTGGCTATTTCCTGCTGCCTTTTTAACTCGTGCTCTTCACTGATTTTTCTGTTTTCTTCGGCACGAAGTTTGGATTCTTGTTCTTTCGCAGCTTGCTTTGCATTGTAGTTTTTAAGGCCATTACACTCGGCATCTTCTATCTTTTCGACTTGATTGGTGGCGGAATGAAATGCCAAACAGCGATCAAAGTTATAGCCATTAACGAACTTGATCTCTTCTCCAGTGTCTTTGATCGTTACCATATCGACAGTTTCAGCAATGGCTTGCACATTGAGTAACGCCAGCAAAAGAACGCCAGTCAGCTTTTTCATTTCCACCCCCAAGTTTTAAGCAATTCGATGGCTGCTTTATCGTTCTCGCAGCCCTTTTCCACATAATGCGCAAGCTCTGTTCTGGTCAACGAGTAGACATCGCAACTGCAATCAGGCTTCGCGCAGTTCCAGGGAGCGCATCCTGTGTTCCAGTATTCATCATCTGCAAGGCGCGTTTGCTTTCCGTCCGCAGCACATTCTCCAACGAGTTGCCAAAATGGACGAAACTCTTTAAGGCTATCAAGTTGTATTTTCCGTTTTAGCGCACGCTTAGTACTCATGCCGCCTTACCTTTCTTCAATACCTTCGCCGATTGCGCGAGCGCAGCGCTTGTCGCCTTGATCGCGGCCTGCCCGTCCGGCGGGCTGTTACGGTAGTTATCCAGTAATGCAGCTTCCTCATAGTTTAGATAGGCGGTAACAGTTGCCGTAGGTTGATTCATGGACGCAGATAACGGTGGCTGATACGCCGAAGAATATTCTGTTAGCTGATTTGAACGCTGCCCGGTGAGGGTGTAGAGCACATCGACACCTGCAACTGATAGCTTGGCCACTAATTCCGCGCTCGCTCTCTTTCGACCAGAGCACACATCTCTTATGCCTTGAGAGCTTTCTTCACCGATGGCGCGCGCAGCCTCGGCCATTGAGAGACCAAGGCGTTCCAACTCATCACGCAAGCGAATGTGTATT
>JAGVNQ010000164.1 GCA_020053195.1 Sideroxydans sp. | reverse complement strand
CTTTGAGCAGTTTATCCGCGATGAGCACCACATCCTCGGCTTTGGCCAGCTCGGGCATGGCGATGACAAACTCGTCGCCACCCAGTCGCGCCACCGTATCCAGCTCGCGCACGCAAGCCGACAAACGCGCCGCTACCTCTTGCAACACCATGTCGCCCGCGTGATGGCCGAGGCTGTCGTTAATCAGCTTGAAGCCGTCCAGATCAAGCACCGCCAGCGCGATGATGCCGCCGTTGCGCTGCGCGTGGACAATGGCTTGCGCCAACCTATCCTGAAACAGATTGCGGTTGGCCAGCCCGGTCAGGGTGTCGAAATTGGCCATGCGCTCCAGCTCGGTTTCGTAGCTTTTGCGCCGCGTAATGTCGCGCGACATGCCGATGAAATGTGTCGCCTCGCCGCTGTCGCCCCACACCGGCGACACGTACAACTCGTTCCAGAACTGGCTGCCATCCTTGCGGTAATTGCGCAACACGGCATGGCCGTCGCGGTTTTCGCGCAGCGCGCTGCGCAGATTTTCCAGTGCCGGTTGCCTGCGGTCGCCGCCCAGCAAAAAATTGGGATTGCGCCCCAGCACCTCTTCGGCGCTGTAGCCGGTGATGCTGCAAAAAGCCGGATTGACGTAAACCAGGGGCAGTTCTTTGCGCGCGGCATCGACGATGGCGATGCCGTTGTCGCTGGCCTCCAGCGCGCGGCCATACAGGCGCAAGCGTTCTTTGTCGAAATGCTCGTGGGCGGGGTTTTGCATCGCCGGCCTCCCTTCTTTATGCGGTCACTTCAAAAAGAATTCCGCCCGGAAACCCGCCAACGGGTTTCGCTCTCAGGCAGTTTGCGTTTGCTGCGCTTGCGCTTCGAGGAAATGCGGAAACAGCACCGGGTCCGGTATCGCGCGGTGGGCATAAAGGGGTTTGTGGATGCAGTGGCAGCCGAACGCGGTGATGGACAAGCGCACCAGTTCGACCAGAGAGGAGGCCCCCAATTTTTTCATCAAGCGGGCGCGGTGGAATTCGACGGTGCGCGCGCTCATGTTCAGTTGCTCGGAAATTTCGCGGCTGGATTTGCTTTCCAGCATGCTGCTCATGATTTCGCGCTCGCGCCGGGTGAGCTGCTCGAACCGTTGCCGCACCTCGCGCTGGCGGAGCAAGGCTTGGCGGTTGGCTTCATCCAGACGCATCGCATTTTTCACCGACTCCAGCAAAGCGTCCGCATCGACCGGCTTCTCGAAAAAATCCAGCGCCCCTTCCTTGAGCAGCGTCAGCGCGCCGCGCGCCTCTTTCAGGCTGGTGAGCAGGATGACGGGCAGCACAATCTGGCGCTGGCGCATCGCGCGGTGCAACACTTCGCCGCCCATTGCGGGCACGGCCATATCCAGCACCAGACAGCCGGGACGTTCGATAGCGTAATTTTGCAAAAAGAGTTCCGCCGTGGAAAAAAATTCGTAGCGCAACGCTGCCTGCTCGAATAAGCCAGACAGTTCACCAAGCAGGAGCGGATCGCTTGTGGCGACAAAGATGGTGGGTTTTTGCATAGTGTTCTGGTCGAAACGTATCCTCTTTGCCCCAGTAAATTTTGCGTCTTTATGTTAGCTGACGCACAGAGCGCAATCTGTCCCGATTGTAAGGAATGCATCAACAAATGCATATCCGTAGAAATACCGGAAAGGGGAAAATGAAATAGCCATCTCGCGGAAACGCCCGTCAATAGGCGATCCGCGTGATGCGATTGATGGAGAAGCGCTAATTTGCTGGCTTGCGGGGCAGCGGGGATTTGAAAAAATCGTCAAACCGCGTTGAGTTTATCCAGCAGATCGCGGATTTTGACCGGGTCATCCGCGCGCAAAATTTTCTGCGTGAGCGTGGTGACTTCGGGCAGGCTGGTAGTGAGCACGCGCTGTTTGGTGCCCAGCAATTGCGCCGGGTGCATGGAAAACTGGCGCAAGCCCAGACCCAGCAACAAGCGCGTGTAGGAAATTTCGCCCGCCATTTCGCCGCACACCGAAACCGGGATGCCCGCTTTGTTCGCGCCGCTGATGACGTGCGACAGCAGCAGCAAAATCGCCGGATGCAGCGGGTCGTACAGGTGCGCCACTTCCTCGTCGGTGCGGTCGATGGCCAGCGTGTATTGGATCAAGTCGTTGGTGCCTATGGACAGGAAATCCAGTTTCTTGACGAAGGCGTTGAGCGCCAGGGCGGCGGCGGGAATTTCTATCATGCCGCCGATTTGCACGCTGGGGTTGTAGGCGATGCCCTGATCGGCCAAGTCGAATTTCACGCTTTCGATCATGTACAAAGTCTGGTTGATTTCCGCCGCGCCGGACAACATCGGCACCAGAATTTTCAGATTGCCATGGATCGAGGCGCGTAACAGCGCGCGCAACTGGGTGCGGAACAGTTGCGGCTCGGCCAAGCACAGGCGGATGGCGCGCAAGCCCAGCGCGGGATTGCTGGCCACGCGCGTGACTCCCTTGAGTTGTTTGTCCGCGCCCAGATCGTAAGTGCGAATGGTCACCGGCAATTTGCCCATGCCTTCGAGCACGCTGCGGTAGGCTTGGTATTGCTCTTCTTCGTCCGGCAAATCGTCGCGGTTAAGGAATAAAAATTCGCTGCGGAACAAGCCGATGCCGGTCGCGCCGTTTTCTTTTACCTGCGCCACATCACCGGGCATTTCGATGTTGGCCTGCAACTCGACATCGACTCCGTCCAGCGTGGTGGCGCGCGCGGTTTTCAGGCGTTTGAGTTTTTGCCGCTCCAGCCCCCACTCGCTTTGGCGCAACTTGTATTCAGCCAGCAATGCCTTGTCCGGGTTGACGATGACCACGCCTTGCGCGCCATCGACGATCAGCATGTCGCGGTCTTTGATCAGCTCGCGCGCATGGTGCATACCGACCACGCACGGCGTGTTGAGGCCGCGCGCGACGATGGCGGTGTGCGAAGTCGCGCCACCCACGTCGGTGAGGATGGCGCAGAACTGGTGCGGCTTGAGCTGGATCAGGTCGGCCGGGCTGACATCGTGCGCCACCAGCACCATCTCTGTGTCGTGTTGCGGCGTGGGCGGCACGTGGCCGGGATGGCCGCTCAACACCTTGAGCACGCGCTCCACCACTTGCACCACGTCGGTGCTGCGTTCGCGCAGATAGCCGTCGTCGAACGCTTCAAACTGCGCGACCAGCGCGTCCATTTGCGACTTCAGCGCCCACTCCGCGTTGCACTGTTCGGTCTTCACCATGACACGCGCGGCGTGGCTGATGTGCTCGTCGTCGAGGATCATCAGATGTAAATCAAGGAAAGCTTCGAACTCGGCAGCGGCCTGTTGCGGGCGGTTGGCGCGCAGCGTGGTCAGCTCGTCGCGCGTGGTTTTCAGCGCCGCATCCAGCCGCGCCACTTCCTCCGCCAGCAAATGTTTGGGCAACACGTAATGCGCCACTTCCAGCGAGGTGTGCGACACCAGATGCGCATGGCCGATGGCGATGCCGCTGGAAACGGGAATGCCGTGCAGGGTAAAACTCATTCACCTTCTCCAAAATAATCGGCGATCAGCGCCAGCAGTGCTGCCATCGCTTCTTCCTCGCGCTCGCCGCTGGTTTCGATACCGATGGTCGCGCCCTTGGCAGCGGCCAGCATCATCACGCCCATGATACTTTTCGCGTTCACGCGCCGTCCGTTGCGCGACACCCACACCTCGCACGGATATTGCGTGGCGAGCTGCGCCAGCTTGGCCGAAGCGCGCGCATGCAAGCCGAGGTTGTTGATGATTTGTGCGTCTTGTTTTTGCATTTAATCTCGTACCAGTCAAATTCAAATAATGTGAAAAAAATATAAAGAATTTCTCACGCGGAGGCGCGAAGACACGGAGAAAAACAAATCTGGTGTGAAGTATGTTTCTCCGCGACCTCCGCGCCTCCGCGTGCAAATTTTTTTAGTTTTGGCTCGTCCGGCTTAGGGATTCCTCAATCGTCCTTGTCCATTGCCACAATACATTCGCGTCCGCCTTCGAGCGCGATCTGCGCCAGTTCCGGCATGGTCTTGTTGGGGTAACACACCACGCGCAGCAGCATGGGCAGGTTTACACCGGCCACGCCCATCACGTGCTGGTCGCGGCAAAGCTGGCGCGCCACGTTGCTGGGGGTTGCGCCGAAAATATCGGCGAGGATTAACACGCCGTTGCCGTTGTCCAATTTCTGAATTAACGCGCGCCCTTCGTCGAGTTTCTTTTGCGGGTCGTCGCTGGCAAACACCGACAGCACTTCCAGATTTTGCGGCACGCTGCCCAGCACATGCGCCACGCAATCCACCAGACTTTCGCCCAGCGTGTTATGCGCCACCACCAAAATCCCGGCCATCAAATCACTCCCAACAAACGCGCGATCAAGGCGGCTGCCAGCAGCAACACCAGCCAGCCGTAACGCAGCAACCAGCGCAAAGCGCGCGCTTTGAACGCATCGTCCGCGTCCGCTTCATCCACCAGCGCGCGCACTTGTTTCAGTGCATGGATCGCCGTGGTGCGGCGGATGTTTTGTTGCAGCGGGTCGTTTGTGGTCATGGTTCAATCCTGTAGCGGGTTTTGCTGTCGGTGAATTCTAGCCGTTTCTGCATGGCGGCGGTGAGGTGAACCACGCCCTCCGCGTCAATCAGCAACGCCTCGTCTAGAGACATTTTGCCGGCGGCGGCGCGCCAACCCGCCGCGCCGGAAATAAACAGCGGTTTGGAAGAAGCATCCGACAACAATCCCGCGCGCGCGCCATGCGTCAAGATAGTGACCGCCTGCACTCCTTGCACCGGATGGCCGCTGCGCGGGTCGATCACGTGGCAATACCGTTTTCCATCCAGCTCGAAATATCGCTGGTAATCGCCCGACGTACCGATGGCTTCGCCATCGCGCAATTCCAGCGTGGCGATGGGCCCCGGCTGGCGCGGATGCTGAATACCCACGCGCCACGGCCTGTCGCCATGTTTGCCCAAAGCCAGCACATTGCCACCGATGTTAACCAGCGCATTTTGAATGCCGTTTTGTTTGAGAATTTCAGCGGCACGGTCCAGCGCAAAACCTTTGGCGTAACCGCCGAGGTCGAGTTTTACAGCGCGGTTGCGGCTAATGGCAGTCTCCCCTCTCCCGCTTGCGGGAGAGGGGTTGGGGGAGAGGGTAATGTCCCCCATCTGTGGATTCCCCTTCACCAGCGCCGCGATTATCTTTTCCTCCGGCAACACCGTCGCAAAATCGTCCGCCTGAAATCCCCACGCTTGAATCAACCCGCCAATCGCCGGGTTAAACAGCCCGTCCGCTTGTGCGGAAAGTTGCGTGGCATTTTTGAGCATGGCCGCCAGTTCCGACGAAACGGCATGGCTTTTACCCAGCGCAAGCGCGGCGTTTAGTTCGCTCAATTCGGAGGGTTGCCACGCATGGTACAAGTTGTGCATCCGCTGAAATTCCTTCAACACCGCAGCCACGCCAAGCCGCGCGTGAGTCTCGTCCGCGCCATACACACTGACATCCACCAGCGTGCCAAACACGTAAGCTTGTTCCTGGTAGATCGGCGCAGGTTTGCTGCAAGCGGTCAAAGTCAAAATCCACCACAGAGACACAGAGACACAGAGGAAAAACAAAGGCAGAGATTTTCGCTTTCCCGATTTTGGATTTGCTTGGTTTTCTCTGTGTCTCTGTGTCTCTGTGGTGAATGGTTTTTCAAACATCACGCGACCATTTCCTCGATCTCTTTTGCCGCCGCCAGCATCGCCAGCCGCCCCACCACGCCGTAAGCGTAGAAGCGGTTAGGGGTATCGTCGGGCGCGCAATCAGGGTTGGGGAAGGCGCAGCAGGATTCGAAGGCCAGCGGCAAAAACTGCATGCCGGGCGCGTTGAGGTTTTCGTCGATGCCGCGCGCGGTATGCACGCGGTAAAAGCCGCCGACCACGAAGTGATCGACCATATACACCACCGGTTCGGCCACCGCGTTGTCGATATTTTCGAAGGTATAAACCCCTTCCTGCACCAACACGTCGGAGACTTGCAAGCCCTCTTTCACCACCGCCATTTTGTTGCGTTGTTTGCGATTGAGGTCGCGGATTTCGCTGCCGTCTTTCACTGTCATGATGCCCATGCCGTAAGTGCCCGCATCGGCTTTGACGATGACGAAGGGATCGTCTTTCACGCCGTATTCGTCATATTTGGCGCTGATTTTTTCCAGCACCATATCCACCTTCGCCGCCAGACAATCCTCGCCGCTGCGCGCATGGAAATCCACTTTGTCGCACACGTCGAAATACGGGTTGATGAGCCACGGGTCGATGTTGAGCAGTTGCGCGAATTCGTCCGCCACGTGGTTGTAAGCGGCGAAATGGCGCGACTTGCGCCGTGTCGTCCAGCCCGCTTCAAGCGGCGGCAACACGCTTTGTTCCAAATTCTTCAAAATGTCCGGCACACCGGCGGACAAGTCGTTGTTGAGCAACACCACGCAAGGGTCGAAACCGTCCGCCATGCCGAGACGGTTGCCTTTGCGCACAATGGGTTCCAGCGTGATCGCCATGCCGTTGGGTAAATCCAGCGTGGTGGGCTGCGAGATTTCCGGCAACAAACTGCCGATGCGCACCTTCAATCCGGCGTTGCGCAAAATCAGCGCGAGCTGCGCCACGTTCTGCAAATAAAACATATTGCGCGTGTGGTTCTCAGGGATCAGCAACACCCCGCGCGCCTCCGGGCAAATTTTTTCGATGGCGCTCTGCGCGGCCTGCACGCACAGCGGCACAAAGTCCGGGTTGAGATTGTTGAAGCCGCCGGGGAATAAATTGGTATCCACGGGCGCGAGTTTGAAGCCGCTGTTGCGCAGATCGACCGAGGTATAAAACGGGATGGTGTGCTCCAGCCACTGGGTGCGAAACCAGCGTTCGATGGCGGGCTGTTCGCTGAGAAAACGCCGCTCCAGATCGAGCAGCGGGCCTTTTAATGCGGTAGTGAGATGGGGAACCATATTTTATTTTGCGTTGTCCTGAGTTACGAAATATCCGGTGCGGGTGTCGAGTGTAACTGCTTGCAGGTCTCTGCCGAAAGCCTCTGTCACGCTGGCGAGCAAATCCGGCTCCAATCGTGTGATCGCACTGCGCACAAAATGCGGTAACGCATCATTGCGATTAAACACCGCTTCCAATGCCAGCATCAACCTTAAAACCTTAATTCAACCCAGAATATCCATTAG
>JAGVNQ010000137.1 GCA_020053195.1 Sideroxydans sp. | reverse complement strand
GGCAGGATTGATGGCGGCGGAAGTGTTGGCACGCGGCGGCGCGCGCGTCGAAGTGTTCGACGCGATGCCCAGCGTGGGACGCAAATTCCTGATGGCAGGCAAAGGCGGCATGAACATCACCCACGCCGAAGACTTCGATATTTTCCTCACGCGTTACGGCGCACGCCGCGAGCACATTGAACCGCTGCTGCGCGCTTTTCCGCCCGACGCTTTGCGCGCATGGATTCACGACCTCGGCATCAACACCTTCGTCGGTACCTCCCACCGCGTTTTTCCCGACGACATGAAAGCCGCACCGCTGCTGCGCGCCTGGCTGCACCGCCTGCGCGCAAGCGGCGTGATCTTTCATGCGCGCCATCGCTGGATCGGCTGGAATGAGAGTGGCGCGTTGCACTTCGAAATCATGCGCACTTCCGGCATAAACCCTCACCCCAACCCTCTCCCGCCTGCGGGAGAGGGGGCAAACGTGAAAATCATCAACGTTTATGCCGATGCTTCTGTATTGGCGCTGGGCGGCGCAAGCTGGCCGCAACTGGGTTCGGACGGCGCGTGGGTCTCGCTGCTGGCACAACGCGGCATTACCATCGCGCCGCTACGCCCATCCAACTGCGGTTTTGATATTGCGTGGAGTCCGCACTTCCGCCAACATTTCGTCGGCGAACCGTTGAAATCCGTCGCCGCCACTTTCGGCGATGTGCGCAAACAAGGCGAATGCCTCATCAGCGAACACGGCATCGAAGGCGGCTTGATCTACGCGCTGTCTGCCGCGCTGCGCGACGAGATCGAACTGAACGGCCACGCGACACTCCATCTCGACCTGCTGCCCGATTGGTCCATACAGCGCGTGCAAATGGAAGTGGCACATCCGCGCGGCGCGCGCTCGCTCTCCAGCCACCTGCATAGCCGTTTGGGATTAAAAGGTGTGAAAGCCAACCTGCTGCGCGAAGTATTGAACGCGGAACAAATGCACGACACAACCTTGCTGGCGCACACCATCAAAGCCCTGCCGCTGCGCCTCATTTCCCCGCGCCCGTTGGCCGAAGCGATCAGCAGCGCTGGCGGAGTGAAGTTTGAAATGCTGGATGACAACCTGATGCTCCAACACTTGCCCGGCGTGTTCTGCGCCGGCGAAATGCTGGACTGGGAAGCGCCCACCGGCGGCTATTTACTCTCCGCGTGTTTCGCCAGTGGCGCAGCGGCAGGAAAAGGTGTTTTGACTTGGTTGGAGCAGAATTCCATCACCCCATCGCGTGAAGAAGCGCATGGATAGGCGATCTACGTCGTGCAATGCGCGGAGAATGGCGTATTTACTGCCTTCCGGCGATGTTTCACTTCGCAAATACCCTTTACCGAATCAGGGATCAGGATTTTCGTATCGCCTGCAACCCCGGTACGATGGGCTACAATGCGCGGCAGTTTTTTCACCGAAAGGAATACATCATGAGGCAATACAGCAAACGCACTTCCGTCCTGCACTGGCTGATTTTTCTGTTGATTATCGTCGCTTTTTTTCTGGGGCACGAGTTGGAGGAAAGCAAAGATGCGGCGCAGAAATTGTCGCTGTACCCGGTGCATTTCATCATCGGCAATCTGGTGTTGCTGCTGACATTGCTGCGCATTTATTTCAGGAAGATTGACGGCGAACCCGCCCCGGCCAACGAGAATCCGCTGCTGAACAAGCTCGCCTCGCTCACCCATGTCGTGCTGAACCTCACCCTCATCGCGCTGGCGGTGTCGGGGGTTGTCACGGTGGCGAGTTCTGGGCTGCTCGCGGCGCTGCAAGGCAACAATCCCGCGCTGATCCCCGATTTCGGCCAAGTGGCGGCCATGGGTTTCCACAAACTGTTCATCGGGGTGCTGGTGCTGCTGGCCGTTTTCCACGCTGCCGCCGCGATGTATCACCAGTTCATCGTCAAAGACAACCTGATGCAGCGGATCATGATTAAACGGTTTTAAACTCGGATAATCCCTTAGAGCCGAACAGCTCCTTCCCCCTTGCAGGGGGAAGGTTGGGATGGGGGTAGAGTAGTGAAACAGCCACGTTTCTACCCCCACCCTAGCCCTCCCCCTGCAAGGGGGAGGGAACTTGATGGCTAATAACTATTTCATACCGTCAGCGTTTTTTCCAGCCGACCATCACGGCAAATATTCCCAGTAACAGATACCAAACCAGCGACCACTCGGGGATGCCCAAGGTGAGAAACGTCCAGCCTTTGCTGGCGCATTCGCCCGAGCCGTGCACCAGCTCTTGCCACACTTCCGCCATCGGGAAATTTTCCAGCATGTAGTCCAAGCCGGGGCCGCAGGCGGGCACTTGATCTTTGGGCAGGTGTTGCAGCCAGATGTGGCGCAAGGCCACGCCAACTCCGCTCAACGCGACCAGCGCGATCAACACCGAATAAATTTTCGCGCCAATTGCTTTGGTGTTATGCAGCGCCGCCACGAAAAACAACAAACCGATCACGATGAAGATGACGCGCTGCACCATGCACAGCGGGCAGGGTTCTTCGCGCAACACATATTGCAGATAAAGCGCCGCCGCGAACAAAGCGCCCACAGTGAGCGCGCCCAGAAGAAACAACCAGCGCCGGGGAATAACGTTCCAGATTTTTAGCATGTCATTCCTGTCCTCTGTCCAATCGCAACTCTTGAAATTACCCCCTTCTCCCGCCTGCGGGAGAGGGAACTTATTCCGCCTCGTCTATCCACGCCGCCTGAATCGCTTCCAGCACTTTTTCGCCGCCGTGACTGTGGTCGTCGTCGAAGCCGTCGAGATCAACCACGTGATTGTGCAGATCGACGAAGCGGATGGTTTTCGGATCAACTTCGGGATATTTTTCGCTCAGCATAATTGCAATGTCGCGCACGTCTTTCCATTTCATTTTGAATGTCCTTCCTTCGCCATGTTGATGGTGTACTTGGGAATCTCGATCACCAATTCCTGATCACCGACGACGGCCTGACAGCCCAAGCGCGATCTGGATTCCAGCCCCCATGCTTTGTCCAACATATCCTCTTCCAGTTCTGTCGCTTCTTGCAAACTGTCAAAGCCCTCGCGCACGATGACGTGGCAGGTGGTGCAGGCGCAGGATTTTTCGCAGGCGTGTTCGAGTTCGATGTCGTTTTGCAACAGCGCGTCGCAAATTGAAGTGCCGGGTGCAACCTCGATCAGCGCGCCTTGGGGGCATAACTCTTCGTGCGGCAGAACAATAATCTGGGTCATGGTTTCACTCCAGTTCGGACAGTTTATGTCCGGCCAGCGCGCTCTTCACGCTTTGGTCCATGCGCCGTTGCGCGAATTCGGTGGTGGCTAAATTCAACGCCTCGACCGAGCGTTTGATTGTTTGATGATCGCTACCAGTTATCACTTCGCGCAGCGCATCCATACTGCTGCGGATGCGAGCTTGCGTTGCGGCATCCAGCAAGGCATCGCCGTCTTGCTGCAAGGCATTCTCCACCGCTTCCAGCAATTGCGCGGCCTCGGTTTGTTGTTCGCGCAGTGCGCGCGCCAGCATGTCGTCGCGCGCGTGTTGCGTGGACTCTTGCAGCATGCGCGTGATCTCTTCGTCGCTTAAACCATACGACGGTTTGACCACGATGTTGGCTTCCGTGCCGCTGACGGCCTCGCGCGCCGAGACGCTGAGCAGGCCGTCGGCATCGACTTGAAAAGTGACGCGGATGCGCGCCGATCCGGCCACCATGGGCGGGATGCCGCGCAATTCAAATTTGGCCAGCGAACGGCAATCGCTCACCAGTTCGCGCTCGCCCTGCACCACATGGATGCTCATCGCGGTCTGCCCGTCTTTGTAGGTGGTGAATTCCTGCGCGCGGGCGCTGGGAATGGCGCTGTTGCGCGGGATAACTTTCTCCACCAGCCCACCCATAGTCTCCAAGCCCAGCGACAACGGAATCACATCCAGCAACAGCCAGTCGTCGCCGCTGCGGTTGCCCGCCAGCACGTTGGCCTGGATCGCCGCACCCAAGGCCACCACTTTGTCGGGATCGAGATTGTTCAGCGGAGTCTGTTCAAACAACTCGCCCACCGCGTGTTGCACCTGCGGCATACGCGTGGAACCGCCCACCATCACCACGCCTTTGATGTCGGAGACCGCGAGCTTGGCATCGCGCAACGCACGGCGCGTGGCCTGCAAGGTGCGCGTCACCAGATTTTGCGTCATCGCGTAAAACTCTTCGCGCGTGAGCGTTAAATCAACCAGTTCGCCTCCACCCAACACCGCCGTGATCTGTGTTTGCGCGTGGTCGGTGAGCTGCTCTTTGGCGGTGCGTGCATGGGTCAGCAGCAGGCGCGTGTCATGCGCGCTCAAAGCAGACAGACCGGCCTTCTCCAGCACGCCGCAATAAATGCGGTGGTCGAAATCGTCGCCGCCCAGCGCCGAATCGCCGTTGGTGGCGAGCACTTCAAACACACCTTTGGACAAGCGCAAAATGGAAATATCGAACGTGCCGCCGCCCAGGTCATACACGGCGTAAACGCCTTCGGCGGCGTTATCCAGACCGTAAGCGATAGCCGCCGCAGTGGGTTCGTTGAGCAGGCGCAGCACGTTAATTCCCGCCAGCTTGGCCGCATCTTTGGTGGCTTGGCGTTGCGCGTCGTCAAAGTAAGCGGGCACGGTAATCACCGCGCCGACCAGTTCGCCGCCCAAGGAAAGTTCGGCGCGTTGACGCAACACTTTGAGAATATCGGCAGAAACTTCGACCGGACTTTTCACGCCCGCCGCCGTGCGCAATTGCAGCATGCCCGGTGCATCGACAAAGCGGTACGGCAGATTGCCGACTTCGCCCACATCTTTCATGCCGCGCCCCATGAAACGTTTCACCGAAACGATGGTGTTGTGCGGATCTTCGCTTTGCATCAGCTGTGCCGCATGACCGACGTGGGTGCTGCCGTCCGCGCAATACCGCACCACCGAAGGAAGAATGGCGCAGCCGTGGACATCATTCAGCACCGTGCTGATGCCGTTGCGTACCGTGGCCACGAGGGAATTGGTAGTGCCGAGATCAATGCCAACCGCCAGCCGATGCTGGTGCGGTGCGGCGCTGAGGCCGGGTTCTGCGATTTGGAGTAGAGCCATTTTGAGTTGTTAGTCGCTAGACATTAGTCGATAGTTGGGAGGGCTGCCGGTTTTAACTAGCCACTAACGACTTACGTCTAATCACTATTTTAAGTATCGAGTTCATCAAAGGCGGACCCAATTTCTTCCGCCAGTTTTTCCAGAAATTTGAGCTTGCGCACTATACCGGAAGCGGCGGCGTAATCGTGTGTGTCATCCAGATCGACGGCGAGTTGTTGCTGTAAATGCTTCGCTTCTTTTTGCATGCGCTGCTCCATCTCCTCCAGCACAGCAATGTCTTTCGCCTGCTTGCCTTCATCCAGCGCTTCGCGCCATTCCATCTGCTGCATAAGGAAGTCGATAGGCATAGCGGTATTGCTGTCTTCCTGCGTATCCACGCCGTGCAGCGTCAACAAATATCGCGCGCGGTTTAAAGGGTTGCGCAGCGTTTGATAGCCTTCGTTGACGCGCGTCGCCCACTGCATGGACAGGCGGCGTTCGGCTTCGGAAAGATGGGAGAATTTGTCGGGATGGACTTGCGCTTGCAGCGAACGGTAATTTTGTTCGAGCAGCGTGCTGTCGATCTGGAAACGGGCGGGCAGCGAGAGCAAAGAAAAGAAATCCTGCTGGAGATCGAAGTTGAGGGGTTGCATCAATAGGTTCTCATCAAAGGCCAAAACAATTTAGCCACAGATGAACACGGATTATCACGGATGTTTTATCAGTGGTCATCTGTGTTCATCCGTGGCTAATTTTTTTTATACTTTGAAACTCTCGCCGCAGCCGCAGGAATCTTTCACGTTCGGGTTGTTGAATTTGAAGCCTTCGTTCAATCCTTCGCGCGTGTAGTCCAGCTCCATGCCGTTGATGTACGGCAGGCTCTGTTGGTCAACCAGCACGGTCACTCCGTGGCTTTCGAATTGTAAATCTTCGCTATCCGCCGCATCGGCGAATTCCAGTTTGTACGCCATGCCGGAACAACCGCTGGTGCGCACGCCAACACGCAAGCCCACGCCTTTGCCACGTTTGGTCAAAAAATTTTGCACATGCTTCGCCGCATTTTCAGTCAATGTGATCGACACGTCTCTCTCCTATTTGTTGCCGTTGCAAGCTGCGGTTTCTACCATCGCCCCGCTCTTCGCCTTGTAATCCGCCACCGCTGCTTTAATGGCATCTTCCGCCAGAATCGAGCAGTGAATTTTCACCGGCGGCAATGCCAGCTCTTCTGCGATTTGCGTGTTCTTGATCGCCAGCGCCTGATCCACCGTTTTGCCTTTGACCCACTCGGTCACCAGGGAACTGGACGCGATGGCCGAGCCGCAGCCATAGGTCTTGAACTTGGCATCTTCAATAATGCCGTCCTTGCCCACCTTGATTTGCAACTTCATCACATCGCCGCATGCCGGTGCGCCGACCATGCCCGTGCCGACGAATGCATCATCCTTATTCATCGACCCGACGTTGCGCGGATTCTCGTAGTGATCCAAAACTTTTTCGCTGTATGCCATGATAGTTCGCTCCTTTCAGGAGCAGTCGTTAGTCATTAGTCGTTAGTCGCTAGTTAAACCGGGTTCAACTAACGACTGACGACTATCGACTAGCAACTGCCTAATGTGCCGCCCACTGCACAGTATTCATATCCACGCCATCCTTGTACATATCCCACAAGGGGGATAGCTCACGGAGTTTGGCAATTTTTTCGTGCAACAGTTGCACGGCGTAATCAATTTCTTCGACTGTGGTGAAACGTCCAATGGTGAAACGGATGGAGCTGTGCGCCAACTCGTCGTTGCGACCCAGCGCACG
>JAGVNQ010000063.1 GCA_020053195.1 Sideroxydans sp. | reverse complement strand
CGTAGCTGATGGCACTTTCGGTTACATCGTCAGGCAAATATTCTTCCAGCTCGTCGAAGTCGAGCGCGTGGCGCAGCGGGTCGGCGTAGTGCGCGCGCAGATAATCCAGCAGGCGGAA
Organism: Sideroxydans sp.; assembly: GCA_020053195.1. Lineage (GTDB taxonomy): Bacteria > Pseudomonadota > Gammaproteobacteria > Burkholderiales > Gallionellaceae > Sideroxyarcus. The sequence goes on along the minus strand of JAGVNQ010000063.1, from coordinate 6,780 downwards.
TTTGGCGATGGCGTATAGCCACGGTTTGTACGGGCGCTGGCCGTCGTAGGTGTGGCGCGCTTTGTGAACCGACAGCAAAATCTCCTGCAATACATCGTCCACCTCGGCGGCGACGCGCAATCGGTGCGACAAAAAAGGGCGCAGCAGGCGTGCGCTTTCGTGCAGCAACTGCGCGTAGGCGCGCTGGTCTCCGGCCAGAGACTGGCGCATCAGCATTTCCAGATTTTGGTTTTGTTCCGCCATGCGAATAATTTTTGAATGCCCCGTGTAACCTTTTTTACGCCCGACCCGAACATAGCGGTGCAGACGGATATTTTGTAGCAAACCGTTTGCGATGATGCCACTTAATTCACAAGGAGATTCAAATGAACAAACTTTCTTCCGCATTTCTCGCGCTGTGTTTGTCCGCATTTGGCGGCCAGGTGTTGGCCATGGATGCCATGGCGATGGACAAAGGCGCGATGAGCAAAGAGGCCATGAGCAACGATAGCATGATGAAAAACGATGCCATGAGCAAAGACGCAATGGAAAAGAAACCCATGCAAAAAAAGGCCAAGAAAAAAACGCCCCCGAAAAAAGACATGATGGAAAAACACGACGCGATGGGCAAAGAAAAAGGGATGTAAGCGCGCGTTGCCGGGTCGTGCGGGTTGAGTTTGTATTTACTCAACCGTTGTAGTGAACCCGGTTAATCCATGGGAGCCGAACCCCTGCTCCTTCCCCCATGCAGGGGGAAGGTTGGGATGGGGGTAGAGTAGTGAGGCCGTCGCGTTTCTACCCCCACCCTAACCCTCCCCCTGCATGGGGGAGGGGATGTGAGGGGAAAAAATATTAGGAGAGACATCATGCAAGCCACCCACCGCATTACCCGATATTTTCTCGGCGGCAGCCTGTGCCTTGCGCTCGGTCTGGCCAGCGCCAACGCGGCCTCCGCCGAACAAACAGCGGTGTTCGCGGGCGGCTGTTTCTGGGGCGTGGACGCGGTGTTTAAACACGTCAAAGGCGTGACAGAGGTGGTGTCGGGCTATGCGGGCGGCAGTGCGGCCACGGCGCGTTACGAACTGGTGAGCAATGGCAACACCGGACATGCCGAAGCGGTGCGCGTGCGCTTCAACCCGCAACAGGTTTCCTATCCGCAACTGCTGCAAGTATTTTTCAGCGTGGCGCATGATCCCACCCAGCTCAACCGCCAGGGGCCGGATAGAGGCAGCCAATATCGTTCGGCGATTTTTTTTAGCGGCGACGAGCAGATGAAGATGGCGCAAAGTGTCATCAAGCAGCTCGCGGCGGCGCGTACTTTTGCCGCGCCCATCGTCACACAAGTGGTGCCGTTGCAGCAGTTTTATCCGGCTGAGGATTATCACCAGAATTATTTGGCGTTACATCCTTATCAGCCGTATATCGTTATTCATGATCAGCCGAAAATTGATAATTTGCGCAGGCAATTTCCGGCGTTGTACCAATAAATTGGGCGGGGGCGAAATGGATCAAAACAATCAAATGCGCAGGCGTGTTTTACAAGGTTTGGGCGCGCTGGTGCTGACGGCACTATTGCCTGCCACCAAAGTTTTCGCGGCCATGTTTACGCCGCCGCAAAAGCTGCCCGAATCGCAATCGGTGTATCGCGTGAAAGGGCGCGCGTGGGTCAACGGCAAACGGGTGAATGCCGGCACGCGCATTGCGCCCGGCGATACGGTTAAAACCGCAGCGGGTAGCGAGCTGGTGTTTGTGGTGGGTGACCACGCCATGTTGTTGCGCGGCGGCAGCCATCTGGTGATTGAGCGCAAAGATGAAAACGAAATCGGCTCGCTGTTAATCGGCGGCTTGCGTTTGTTTGCAGGCAAGCTGCTTTCCGCGTCGCGCAACAAAGGCCTGCGCATCGCAACGCCGACCGCCACCATCGGCATTCGCGGCACCGGAGTTTATCTGGAAGCGGGACGGGACAAAACGTATTTCTGCACCTGCTACGGCGAGGTGGATGTTGAAGCCAACGGCGATGCTTCCAGCAAAGAAAGCGTGGTCTCCGCGCACCACGACAAGCCGCTGTACATCTACGGCAAAGGCCAGCCGGGGCAGTGCATACACGACGCGAACCGCATGGGGCAACTCAACCATAACGACGATGAATTGGTGATGGTTGAAGCGCTGGTCGGGCGCGTGCCGCCGTTCGCGTAGGTGCGAATTCCTAGGCCGAACGAGCCGGAACCAAAATGGAACACAGCCCCCATCCCCCACCTAACCTCCCCCTTGAAGGGGGAGGAACTGTGCTCCCTCCCCTTCAAGGGGAGGGTTGGGGTGGGGATGGGGGTGTCAATTTGCGACAAAATCTTGTCATGTTTTGACGGCATTTAGCTGGATAGTGACCAATGGAGGACATCATGCAACGCAGACAATTTTTATTGGGTTTATCCGGCCTCGCGCTGGCGTATTCGACGCGCGCTTTCGCCGCGACAAAATATCAGGTGACTATCCAACGTTTCTCCGATGACGGCAAAGCGCTGGGGCTAGTGACGCTGGACAAGGTCAACAACGACGCAGAATGGAAGCGGCGCTTGTCGCCGCTGGCGTATGAAGTGACGCGGCAACAGGGCACGGAGCGTGCCTTCTCGCAACCCGGTCATGATCGCCACGAGCCGGGCTTGTATCGTTGTGTGTGTTGCGACAACGCGCTGTTCGATGCAAAAACCAAATACGATTCCGGGACGGGCTGGCCGAGTTTCTGGCAACCCATCGCGCAGGAAAACGTGCGCCATGTCAGCGACACGATGTTCGGCATGACACGCACCGAAGTGCGCTGCACCTTGTGCGAAGCGCATCTGGGTCACGTGTTCGACGACGGGCCGAAACCGACGGGATTGCGTTATTGCATGAATACCGTGGCGCTGCGTTTTGTGCCGAAACCCAAATAACCAGGAATTTTCATCATGCTGATATTTTTACTCGCCTATTTGGGCGGTGCGCTCACCATTCTCAGCCCGTGCGTGTTGCCGGTGCTGCCTTTTGTTTTCCTGAAATCGGAGCAATCGTTCCGTCGCTCCGGCTTGCCTGTTTTGTTCGGTATGGCGGCGACGTTTACTGTGCTGGCCAGTCTGGCGGCGGTGGGCGGCGCGTGGTTGGTGCAGGTCAATTTATACGGACGTTACGCGGCGATGTTGTTGCTGCTGGCGTTGGGGTTGGCGCTGATTTTTCCTTCATGGTCGGAGCGGATGATGCGACCGTTCGTGGCGCTGGGCGGACGTTTGCAACAACGCGCCGACCGGCAAAACAACCTGCGCGGCTCGCTGTTGTTGGGCGTAGCGGTGGGGTTTTTGTGGGCTCCTTGCGCCGGGCCGATTCTGGGCTTGGTGTTGGCGGGCGCGGCATTGAACGGGGCGAATGTTTATAGCGCCCTGTTACTGCTAACCTTCGCCGCCGGGGCGGCGACTTCGCTGGCGCTGGCTTTGTTGGCCGGAGGACGGGTGATCGCTTGGATGAAACGCAACTTTGGTGTGGAAGAATGGCTGCGGCGAGTGTTGGGAGTGGCGGTGGTGGCGGGCATTGTGGTGATCGCTGCCGGTTGGGATACGCGCTTTCTGGCGCAGTTTACTGCGGCCAATACCACGAGCACCGAACAGAAGTTGATCGAACAATTGGCACAGCGCGATGAAACCTCCGACACAAAAATCGCGCCGCTGCTGGTGGGTGCGACGCACTGGATCAACTCGCCGCCGCTGACCGATGCACAGTTGCGCGGCAAAGTGGTGCTGGTGGATTTCTGGACATATTCCTGCATCAATTGTTTGCGCACGTTGCCTTACCTGAAAGCGTGGGACGAAAAATATCGCGCGCAAGGCTTGGTCATCCTCGGCGTGCATGCGCCGGAGTTCGCGTTTGAGAAAGACATCAACAACGTCGAACGCGCCGTGCGCGATTTGGGCATCACTTATCCGGTGGCGCTGGATAACAACTACGCCATCTGGAATTCGTACCAGAACCGTTATTGGCCCGCGCATTATCTGATCGACGCAAGTGGGTACATCCGCCACCAGCATTTTGGTGAGGGCGCGTATGCGGAAACCGAACAGATGATTCAAACCCTGCTCAAAGAAGCGAACCAAAAGCTGGCGCTGAACCAGGAATTGGTGAATGTGCAAGGCGTGGGCGCAACAGCGGCGGCAGCGGCTAATGAACGTTCGCCGGAAACTTATTTGGGTTACGCGCGGCAGGAAAATTTCGCCTCGCCCGAAGCGGTGCGCCCGGACAAAATCGCCCGTTACAGCACACCGCGCAAACTGGAAACCCATGAATGGGCGTTGCGCGGCAATTGGTTGATCGGCGAAGAATCCGCCCTGTTAAAAACGTCCGGCGGCTCGATTAGTTTCCGCTTCCAAGGACGCGATTTACATCTGGTGCTGGCTTCGCGCCACGGCAAGCCGCTGCGTTTCAAAGTCACGCTGGACGGAAAAATACCGGGAGATAATCACGGTGCGGATATTGATGCGGCGGGTAACGGCGTGATCCGCGAACAGCGTTTGTATCAACTGGTGCGGCTGCGCGGCGAGTTCAAAACCACCACATTCCGCATCGAATTCCCGGATGCTGGGGTGGAGGGTTTTGCGTTTACGTTTGGCTAGTGCAGTGCATCGTTCTTGATGGCAATTGCGCAACCTTTGTAGGTCGGGTTTTAACCCGACATGTCGGGCTAAAGCCCGACCTACAAAGCATTGTAGAACGCCTATTGACAGCGTTTCCGCGAAATCGTGTATTACAAATCGCCCACCGCCAGCATCGGCAGGCCGTGTATCCACACCAGCGTGTCGATCAAGGCGGCACATTCGCTTTTTGCGCGAATTTCGCTGAGGCAGCCGCAATACGAGCCGCGCATCCAGACTTTGACCAGGTGGCTGTGGTCGCTGGGCAGCACCTGGATGTGCGCGGCGAGCAGCAGCGGCGAGATTTTTGTCTTGTGTTGCATGATGTGGCTGCGCAGGCGCAGTTTGGCCTGGTCGAGCGCTTCATTCAGCAGCAATTCTTCGTTGAACGCCACGCGCTCTTCGGCGAATTCGGCCTGGTCGAGTTTGTTGCGCTGGGCAATCAGCAAACCCTTGTCCTCCGGTAGCACCAGAAACCATTCGGCGCGCGGAAACCCCTTGGCGCTGGTATAGGCCGTAGTGATGATGAACGGGGTATCGACGTAACCCAGCGGGTCAGCGAGATGGACGCGAAATGAAGGCTGAAAATTCATTGTCGCCGCCTTAAGTCATCTTCAGGTGTTCGAGGCCACCCATCACGTCGCGGTCCTTGGTGGCCTGGCCTTCCAGTTTGACCTTCAGGCGCAAGTCGTTGACCGAGTCGGCATTCTTCAGCGCTTCTTCGTAGCTAATCATGCCACTCTCGTGCAGATCGAACAGCGCCTGGTCGAAGGTCTGCATGCCGAGTTCGCGCGATTTGGACATCACCACTTTGATCTCGTGTACTTCGCCCTTGAAGATAAGGTCGGCGATCAGCGGCGAGTTGAGCAAAATTTCGATGGCGGCGGCGCGCCCCTTGCCGTCGCGTTTGGGGATCAGGCGTTGCGACACCAGCGCTTTGATGTTGAGCGACAAGTCCATCAGCAATTGTTCGCGGCGCTCTTCCGGGAAGAAGTTAATGATGCGATCCAAAGCCTGGTTGGCGCTGTTGGCGTGCAGCGTGGCCATGCACAAGTGGCCGGTCTCGGCGAAGGCCACGGCGTATTCCATGGTTTCGCGGTCGCGGATTTCACCGATCAGGATCACGTCCGGTGCCTGGCGCAAGGTGTTCTTCAGCGCGGCTTGCCAGTTGTCGGTATCCACCCCCACTTCGCGGTGGGTGATGATGCTCTTATTGTGTTCGTGTACATATTCCACCGGGTCTTCGATGGTGATGATGTGGCCGTAGCTGTTGCGGTTGCGGTGGCCGATCATGGCGGCCAGCGAGGTGGATTTACCGGAGCCGGTACCGCCCACCATAATCACCAGCCCGCGTTTGGTCATCACCACGTCTTTTAATACCGGCGGCAGCCCCAGCTCGTCGAAATCGGGAATCTTGGTGGTGATGGTGCGCAGTACCATGCCGACGCGCTGCATTTGCTGGAACACGTTAACGCGGAAACGCCCGATGCCGGGCGGGCTGATAGCGAAGTTGCATTCGTGCGTGGATTCAAATTCGGCGGCCTGACGGTCGTTCATGATGCTGCGCGCCAGCTCTTGCGTGTGCTGCGGGTTCAGCGCCTGATTCGAAACCGGGGTCATCTTGCCGTCGATTTTGAAAGCGGGCGGAAAGTTGGCGGTGATAAACAGGTCGGAGGCTTTTTGCGAGACCATCCCGCGCAATAAGTTATGAACCAGTTCGGTGGCTTGATCGCGTTCCATAGTTAACTCCCATATCTTTTCAGCACGTTTTTAATATTTATATTTTTATGCGGTGAGCATATTGCGCGTCGCGCGTATCCACCGTGTTGCAAATCGAAAATTGTTTAAGCGGGGAACAGGTCTTTATTCGCCGCCTTGGTGCGCGCCTCGGCGGAAGAAACAACGCCGCGTTTCACCAGGTCGGTCAGACATTGATCCAGCGTCTGCATGCCGATGCCGCCGCCGGTCTGGATGGCGGAATACATTTGCGGCACTTTGGCTTCGCGGATCAGGTTGCGGATGGCCGGGGTGCAAATCATGATTTCGTGCGCCGCCGCGCGCCCTGTGCCGTCTTTGGTTTTGAGCAGCGTTTGCGAAATCACCGCGCGCAACGATTCGGACAACATCGCGCGCACCATTTCTTTTTCGT
>JAGVNQ010000078.1 GCA_020053195.1 Sideroxydans sp. | reverse complement strand
AGAACATCGAAACCGGTGGTCGCCCCACCCGTTTCCTGCGCAAGATCACGCGCGTCATCGACAAGAAATTGCGCAATGCGCTGGAAAAAGACGGGCTGGATGTGCGCGCTTTGCTGGCCAACGCCATCACCGAAGCGTTCACCGAAGACGCAACACAGGGCGAAGAACGCGACAAATTGCAAGCCGAACTTGATTTGCTGCGCGAAGCGCTGGGCAGTTTCAAATTCGCCACCACCAAACCTTACTGGACACAGAAAGAAAAGAAGGAAAAAGGCGCGGGCGGTTTGTTCTCCATCACCATCAACCCCTACACATGCAAAGGCTGCGCCTTGTGCGTGGAAGTGTGCGGCGACAATGCGCTGACCATGGTCACGCAGACCCAGCAAAGCATCGAAGAGATGCGTAGCGACTGGAGTTTCTGGCTCGACCTGCCGACCACGCCGCCGCAATTTTCCCGCATCGACGATCTGGACGAAAAAGTCGGCGCGCTGGAAACGCTGCTGCTGGACAAACACAACTACCAATCCATGGTGTGCGGCGACGGCGCGTGTCTGGGCTGCGGCGAAAAAGGCACCATCCACCTGTTCACCAGCACGGTCACCGCGCTGATGCAGCCGCGCGTGAAAAAATATCTGAGCAAGCTGGACACGCTGATAGCCAATCTGGAAAACCACATCCGCCTGAAACTCAGCAGTTCGGTTGACCTCACCGACCCGCAAGCGCTGATGCAGGCCATCCAAGCGCACGCCGGTCAGGATTTGACCTTGGCTAACTTGTCGCAAACCCTGTTAGCCAAAAACCCCGGTCAGCCGATAGACCCGCAATGGCTGCGCCGCGTCAGCCAGATGCTGGCAAAACTCAAAGACCTGCGCTGGCGTTACATGGAAGGCCCGGGCAAAAACGGTCGCGCCGAGATGGGCGTGGTCAACTCGACCGGATGTACTTCGGTGTGGGCATCCACTTACCCGTTCAACCCTTACCCGTTCCCGTGGACTTCGCACCTGTTCCAGGATTCGCCGTCGGTGGCGATGGGCGTGTTTGAAGGCCACATGTGCAATATGGTGGAAGGCTTCAAAGTCGTGCGCCAAGCCGAAATGGAAATTGCGGGCGGTTATGAACCGGCAGAACACGAAGCTTTCTTCGCCCGCTTCAACTGGGAACAAATCACCGACGAAGAATGGCATTTGTGCCCGCCCGTGGTCGCCATCGGCGGCGACGGTGCGATGTTCGACATCGGCTTCCAGAATCTGTCGCGCGCACTGATGTCGGGCAAACCGGTCAAGATTTTGATCGTGGATACGCAGGTGTATTCCAACACCGGCGGCCAAGCCTGCACTTCCGGCTTTATCGGCCAAGTGGCTGACATGTCGCCCTACGGCGCAAGCCAGCACGGCAAGACCGAACAACGCAAAGAAATCAGCGTGATCGGCATGGCGCACCGCACCTCGTTCGTGGCGCAAGTGTCGCAAGGCAATATCACGCACATGCTGGAAAGTTTCATCGACGGTCTCAACACCCGCCGTCCGGCTTTGTTCAACGCTTATGCCGTTTGCCCGCCGGAACATGGCGTGAGCGACAGCAGCGCGGTGGCGCAAAGCAAGATGGCCATGGAAGCGCGCGCTTTCCCGCTGTTCCGCTACAACCCCGATCTGGGCGTGACCTTCTCCGAATGCACCACACTGGAAGGCAACCCGGCGCTGGAGTCCGACTGGCCGACATACAACCTCGACTACGTGGACGAAACCGGCGCGAAGAAGGCGATGAACCTGACCATGACGTTCGCCGATTTTGCAGTGACCGAAGGTCGCTTCGGCAAGCAGTTCAAAAAAGCGCCTCCGGAAACCTGGAATGACGATCAAGTGTTGCTGGCCGACTTCCTCAACATGGATGAAGGCGACCGCGAAGGCAAGTTCCCGTTCATCTGGGCGGTGGACAAGAAACAGCGCCTGATGCGCGTGTTGGTGTCGGTGGAAATGGTACGTTCCTGCGAAGAGCGCCTGCGCTTCTGGCACCAGCTCAAAGACTTGAGCAGCAAGGGTGGAGCGGGCGCAAACGAGGCCGAAATCGCCAACCGCGTGCGTCAGGAATTGATCGCGCAACTGTCTTCCGGTTTGAGCGGTGGCGCTTCTGCCGCCGCGTCTGCCGCGACAGCATCCGCGCCTTCTGCCGACGGTTACGAGCCGGTGTGGATTGATACGCCGGAATGTACGGCCTGCGACGAATGTATGAACATCAACCCGAAAATCTTCGGCTACGACGCGAACAAAAAAGCCATCGTGCTGAACGCCAAAGCGGGCAGTTATCTGGACATCGTCAAGGCGGCGGAAAAATGCACGGCGGGCATCATCCATCCGGGCACACCGTGGAACGCAAGCGAGGCGAACCTGGACAAGCTGAAGTTACGCGCGGCCAAGTTCAACTGATATGCGCCTGCCTTTCTTTAATAGGACGGCGACTTTCGAACACGGCATCCATCCGGCCTACCATAAAGAGACCGGAAGTTTGCCGATTCGACGCTTGCCATTTGCGCCGCGTCTAATCGTGCCGCTGTCGCAACACATCGGCAAACCCGCCGTGTGTTGCGTGAGCGTGGGGCAGGAGGTGTTGCGCGGGCAGGTCATCGCCACGGCGGACGGCTTCGTTTCGCTGCCGGTTCACGCGCCCGCCACTGGCGTGGTGGAAGCAATCGGATTCATGCCATCGGCCAGCGGCAAAATGGTGGATTCCATCACCATTCGCGTGTATCAGGCCGACCCGCAATCGGTGATGGTCAGCGCACCGCGCGATGTCGAAAGTCTGGACAAAAAAGCCTTGCTGGCAGCGATACAGGACACCGGAATTTCCGGCTTGGGCGGCGCAACTTTCCCGGCTCACGTCAAACTCAGCGTGCCGCCGGATGTGACCATCGACACGCTGGTGGTGAACGGCGCGGAATGTGAACCCTTTCTCACCTGCGACCACCGCATTATGGTCGAGCGCACGCAGGACTTGATTCGCGGCATCGGTTACGCCATGAAAGTCAGTGGCGCACCGCGCGCGATCATCGGCGTGGAAGACAACAAGCCGGATGCGATTGCCGCGATCCAAGCCGCATTGCCCGCCGACAGCACAATTCAAGTCAAAGCGATTGAAACCAAATACCCGCAAGGCGCGGAAGAGACGCTGATCTACGCGCTGCTCGGACGCGAAGTGCCCGCCGGTCAGCGTCCCGCTGCGGTGGGTGTGCTGGTCAACAACGTGATGACGCTGGCGTATCTCGGGCGGCTGTTGCCCGCCGGGGAAGGCTTGGTGGAGCGCGTGCTCACGGTGGCCGGGCCTGCGGTAGAAAAACCCGGCAACTACATCGTGCCCATCGGCACGCCGTTGCGTTTCCTGCTGGAACAGGTGGGTGCTGCAAGCAGCGCCAAAGAGATCATTCTGGGCGGGCCGATGATGGGCATGACCATCTCGTCGCTGGATGTGCCGGTCACCAAAGGTACTTCCGGTGTGCTGGCATTCGGCAAATCGCAACTGCCGCAAGAAGAAGCGCGCGTGTATGCCTGCATCAAATGCGGCGAATGCGTGAACGTGTGCCCCAAGTTCCTCAACCCGTCGCAACTGGGCTTGCTGGCAGCCAAACGCGAATACGCGGAAATGGCCGAACGCTACAACTTGGACCGCTGTTTCGAGTGCGGCTGTTGTAGCTACGTTTGCCCGTCGCACATTCCGCTGGTACAACAATTCCGCATCGCCAAAGCGATCAACCGTGAAAAGGCGAAATCATGAGCATGGAACTTCGTACATCACCGCACCAGATCAGCGAGCGCAACGTGCCCACCATCATGAAACATGTGGTGTTGTCGCTGCTGCCCGTGTGCGGCTTCTCGGTGTGGCAATACGGCCTGTCGGCGCTGGCCTTGTTGCTGACCATCACCGCCACTTGTCTGTTGACCGAACGCTGGTTCAACCGCGCATCTGCACAGCCCAGCAGCATAGGTGACTGGAGCGCGACCATCACCGGTGTGTTGCTGGCGCTCACGCTGCCGCCCTCGTTCCCGCTGTGGATGGGCGTGGTGGCGGGTTTTGTGGCTATCGCGCTGGGCAAGGCTTTGTTCGGCGGGCTGGGTAACAACGTGTTTAACCCCGCCTTGATTGGCCGCGCGTTCGTGCAGGCCGCGTTCCCGGTAGCCATCACCACCTGGGTTCCGGCGTTTGCAGCCAACCGCTTCAGCGAATTTGTGCCGACCACGCTGACCGCGCCGCTGATGATGCCGCCCGATGTGGTGGAATGGGTCAAGCAACAAAGCGTGGATGCGTTCACCGGGGCAACCCCGCTGGCGCGCTGGAAGTTCGAGAACATCACCGCCTCGGCGCAAGATTTGTTATCCGGCGCGGTGACTGCTTCCACCGGCGAAACTTCGGCTCTGCTGATTTTGTTGTGCGGCGTTTATCTGGCCGCGCGCAAGTTTATGGATTGGCGTATCCCGCTGGCGGTACTGGGTTCGGCGGCACTCACCGCGTGGCTGTTCCAGTTATATAACCCGGCGCATTTCCCCGCTCCGACTTTCGTGTTGCTGTCCGGCGGTCTGATGCTGGGCGCGGTGTATATGGCGACCGACATGGCGACTTCGCCGGTGACTCCCGTGGGCGTGTGGATTTACGGCGCGCTGATCGGCGTGCTGACGGTGATGATCCGCTATTTTGGCGGTCTCACCGAAGGCGTGATGTACGCCATCCTGATCGGCAACGCGCTCACCCCGTTCATTGACCAATACACCCAGCCGCGCGTGTTCGGCACTCGCCAGAAGAGGAAACCATGAGCGAGCCTAACAACATCCAGACCACCCCCGCCAACAAGCTGGTGATTACCATGGGCTTGGTTGCCACGATATGCGGCGTGCTGATTGTGGGCGCTTTTGAAAGCACGCAAAAACCCATCGCCGAAAACAAGCGCATCATGGTCGAACGCGCCGTGTTCAAAGTGTTGCCGGGCGCAACCAGCGTGCGCGAATATGCCGCCACACCTGCGGGCATCCAGCCGCTGAACGACGGGGCTGTCCCCGCCGGTGGCATCAAGTTTTATGCGGCTTACGACGCATCCGGCGCGCTCAAAGGTATCGCCGCCGAAGCGGCGGGCAAAGGTTACGCCGACGTGGTGCGCGTGTTGTACGGCTACGACGTGGCCTGCCAGTGCATCATCGGCATGGGCGTGGTGGCCATGCGTGAAACGCCGGGCATCGGCGACAAAATCATCACTGACGCGGCCTTCGTGAAAAACTTCGAGGCGCTGGATGTGCGCCTGAATGCAGAAATGAGCGCGCTGGCCAACGCGGTGAAAACCGTCAAACACGGCACCAAAACCAACGCGTGGCAAATCGACGCGATTGCCGGAGCTACTATCACCTCCAAGGCGGTCGGGCGCGGCATCAATGAAAGCGCGCAAAAACTGCTGCCAATGCTGGTGCCACATATCGGAGAGGTAAAACCATGAGCCTGCCCAATCAAGCAAACGAGCCGATCACTTTCGACACTTTCATGGAAGGTGTGTGGCGGCAAAACCCGGTGTTCGTGATGGTGCTGGGCATGTGCCCGGTCATGGCGGTTACTGTGTCCGCCGTCAACGGTATTTCCATGGGCATCGCCACCACCTTCGTGCTGGTGTGTTCCTGCTTTCTGGTGTCGTTGTTCCGCCACCTGATTCCCAAGGAAGTGCGCATCGCCACTTACATCGTCATCATCGCCACCTTCGTCACGCTGGTGGATTATCTGATTCAGGCGGGCAGCTTGGCGCTGTACGAAGCGCTGGGCGCGTTCATCCAGTTGATCGTGGTGAACTGCATCATCCTCGGGCGCGCCGAAGCGCACGCCTCGAAAAATCCGCCGCTGAAAGCCGTCATCAATGCGCTGGGCATGGGCGTGGGTTTCACCATCGGCCTGTTTGCGCTGGGCGCAACGCGCGAGATTCTGGGCGCGGGCAAACTGTTCGGCATCACCCTGTTCGGCGAACACTTCCAGCCGTGGGTGGTGATGGTATTGCCGCCGGGCGGCTTCTTCGTGCTGGGCGGCTGGCTGCTGCTGTTCTCCCTATTCCGCACCAAGCCTATCTCCGAAGGAGGACATGCTCATGACTGAGTCTCTTAGCCAGATATTCATCAGCACCCTGCTGACCAACAATCTGGTGCTGGCCATGTTCCTCGGCCTGTGCCCCTTCCTCGGCGTGTCGGGTCGTCTGAGCACCGCCGCTCCAATGGGCGCGGCCACCACCTTCGTGATGATCGTGGCCTCGTTGTGCGCCTACGCTTTGAACGAGCTGTTGGGTTATTTCCACCTGGAATTCCTGCGCCTGATTTCCTACATCGTGGTGATCGCCTCCTCGGTGCAACTGGTCGAGATGGTGATGAAAAAATTCAGCCCGGCTTTGTTCCGCGCGCTGGGCATTTACCTGCCGCTGATTACCACCAACTGCGCAGTGCTGGGCATCGCACTGTTCCAGACCGCGCGCGAATACACCTTCTCGCAATCGCTGGTGTTCGCCGTGGCCGGTGGCGCGGGTTTCACGCTGGCGCTGGTGATGATGGCTTCGTTGCGCGAACGCCTGCAACTGTCCAACGTGCCGACGCTGGTGCAAGGCACCGCGCTGTCGCTGATCCTCGCCGGATTGCTGTCGCTGACCTTCATGGGTTTCGCCGGACTGGGTGGCGGGGAATGATTTACCTGCAAACCATCCTGATCGTGCTGGGCTTGCTGGCGATCTGGCTGCTGGTGCGCACCGCCGCGCATCGCTTCGCCGCGCGCCACCCCGAGTTCGGCGAATTGCGCGATGAAACCAAAGGCTGCGGTTGTGGCAACCACAAGTGCGGCGAAGACGAATGCAAGCGAGAGAAACATTAAACCTTAAAAACCTTTTAGCCACAGAGAACACAGAGTTCACAGAGAAAACGCTGGATATTAAAGATCAGTTCTTTTGCCTACTGCCGTGATCGTTGGGGATACCGATGCCTTCTCTGTGTGCTCTGTGTTCTCTGTGGCTAAATTGTTTTTTTTGTAAGTTCGCGCCCGCACATTTGTCGTAACAACTCAATCAATTCAATTTTTTAACCCCCAACCAAAACAGGAGTCATCATGCAGTCTTACGTCATTCCATTCCAATCTCTGGGCATCGCGGACATCCCGGAAGTCGGCGGAAAAAACGCTTCGCTGGGCGAGATGATTTCCAACTTGAGCTCGTCCGGCGTACATGTGCCCGGCGGCTTCGCCACCACGGCGCAGGCTTACCGCGATTTTCTGGCACACGGCGGGCTGGATAAACGCATTGAAGATAGGCTGTCCAAACTGAATGTGGAAGACGTGTCGGCCTTGGCCGAAGCGGGTCGTTTGATTCGCGGCTGGATCGTCGAAGCACCGTTGCCCAAGCGTCTGGAAGATGAAATTCGCAGCCACTACGACAAGCTGGTGGCCGAAGGCGAAGGCAGTTTTGCCGTGCGCTCGTCGGCCACGGCGGAAGATTTGCCGGATGCTTCATTCGCCGGGCAACAGGAAACCTTTCTGAACATCCACGGCATCGCCAACATTCTGCACGCGATCCGCGAAGTGTTCGCTTCACTCTACAACGACCGCGCGATTTCCTACCGCGTCCATAAAGATTTCACCCACGCCGATGTGGCATTGTCGGCGGGCGTACAGCGCATGGTGCGCTCCGATCTGGGCGCGTCCGGCGTGATGTTCACGCTGGATACTGAATCCGGTTTCCGCGATGCGGTGTTCATTACTTCTTCGTTCGGTCTGGGCGAAATGGTGGTGCAAGGCGCAGTAAATCCCGACGAGTTTTATGTGCACAAACCGCAGCTCGCCGCCGGATTCCCGGCAGTGATTCGCCGCAGTCTCGGCTCTAAACAACAGCGCATGGTGTTCGACGAGCAGCGTTCCGCCGGACGCTCTTGCCGCATCGAACCCGTGCCCGCCGCCGATCAGGCGCGCTTCTCCTTGAGCGATGCCGACGTGTTGCAGTTGGCGAAGTACGCCGTGTCCATCGAACAACATTACGGTCGCCCGATGGACATCGAGTGGGGCAAAGACGGGCTGGACGGCAAGCTGTATATCTTGCAGGCGCGCCCCGAAACAGTGAAGTCGAACGAAACGGCAGCGGGCGGCACAGAAAAATTCCGTCTGCATCAGCGCGGCACGGTACTGGTCGAAGGCCGCGCCATCGGCCAGAAGATTGGCGCAGGTCGCGTGCGCATCGTCGCCAGCACCGCCGAGATGGATCAAGTACAAGCGGGCGACGTGCTGGTCACCGACATGACCGACCCCAACTGGGAACCGGTGATGAAGAAGGCCGCCGCCATCGTCACCAATCGCGGCGGACGCACTTGCCACGCGGCGATCATCGCGCGCGAACTGGGCATTCCCGCCATCGTCGGTTGCGGCCACGCCACCAGCGCATTGCAGGAAGGCGAAACCGTCACCGTGTCTTGCGCCGAGGGCGACACCGGATTTGTCTATCACGGCAAGCTGGATTTTGATGTGGTGGTGCATAGCGAAAGCGAGCTGCCGCAGATTCCGGTCAAGCTCATGCTCAACGTCGGCAACCCCACGCTGGCCTTCGAGTTCGCGCAATTGCCGTCGGCGGGCGTGGGCTTGGCGCGCTTGGAATTCATCATCAACAACCTGATCGGCATTCACCCCAAAGCGGTGCTGGAACACGACAAGCTGCCGAAGTCGTTGCACGAGGCCGTGCTGCAACGCGCGGCGGGTTACGCCAGCCCCGAAGAGTTCTACGTGGAGAAAATCACCGAAGGTGTTTCAACATTGGCGGCGGCGTTCTGGCCGAAAAAAGTCATCGTGCGCATGTCCGACTTCAAGTCCAACGAATATCGCAAACTGCTGGGCGGCGACGTGTATGAGCCGATGGAAGAAAACCCCATGATCGGTTTCCGTGGCGCGGGACGTTACGTCGCGGCAAACTTTACTGACTGCTTCGAGCTGGAATGCCGCGCCATGAAACGCGCGCGCGAAACCTTGGGCTACACCAACATCGAACTGATGATCCCCTTCGTGCGCACCGTGCAGGAAGCGCGCGATGTGGTCGCCACGCTGGAACGCAACGGCCTCAAGCGCGGCGAACACGGCCTGCGTCTCATCATGATGTGCGAGATTCCGTCCAACGCGCTTCTGGCCGAAGACTTCCTGCAATACTTCGACGGCTTCTCCATCGGCTCCAACGACCTGACCCAACTCACACTGGGATTGGATAGAGATTCCAGCCTGGTCGCCGACCGTTTCGACGAACGCGATGCCGCCGTCAAAGTGCTGCTGAAAATGGCCATCACCACCTGCAACCGTCTGGACAAATACGTCGGTATCTGCGGCCAAGGCCCGTCCGACCATTTCGACTTCGCGCAATGGCTGGTCGAGACCGGCATTCAAACCATGTCGCTCAATCCCGATACGCTGCTGGAGACTTGGCGCAAGCTGGGCAAGGCGGTCTAAGCCAAAAACATCACGTCCCCTCCCCCATGCAGGGGGAGGGCTAGGGTGGGGGTAGAAACGTTATCACTTCACTACTCTACCCCCATCCCAACCTTCCCCCTGCAAGGGGGAAGGAGTGCGTTTGGCTGTATTGGATTATTCTGACTCCTACACCACCCACCTGCCCCGCAAGCCGCGCCAATAGGCGATCTACAACATTCACATCGTGTAGATCGCCTATTGACGGGCATCTTCAGCGCGTAGGGTGGGCACGTTCTTGTGCCCACGCGGTCAAGCTCGAACTCAATTTCCCCCGTTGAACAAACTAACCTATTGGGTTAGCATCTGGTCATGGAAAAGATGAAGCCCAATTACCAGTTGTCCGAAGTGCTGACCATCGTTGCGGCCAACGGGGTTGATGCTTTTACTCAGACAGCGTTGGATGGCGCTTTCGATTTAGGGCTGTCTGCGGAGGCTGCGGTTGCCGTGGTGCTTGGCCTCAGGCAAAACAATTTTTATAAAAGCATGACCACTCATGCCGATCATCGGATTTGGCAAGACGTTTATCACGCCGATCTGGAATCGGGCTTGCGGGTTTATATCAAACTGACGCTGCGAGAAAACGGAATTGTCGTCATTCAGTTTAAGGAGAAATGAGATGAAACACTTGTGCTTGAATTGCGAAAAGGCCGACATGGTGCGCGGCAATAAAGACAAGGTGGTCGAATACCGTGGCAAGCAAATCACGGTTGAAGCGGTGGAAGGTTGGCATTGCCCCGCGTGCGGCGAATGTGAATTCGCCAAGGGTGAAGGCAAGCGTTATGCGGCGGCAGTGGAACAATTCCGCGATGAAATTGACCAACAAGAGTCCGCTGAACTGGCGCGCATTCGCAAAAAACTCAAGCTGTCGCAAAAAGAGGCCGCCGTAATTGCAGGCGGAGGTGTGAATGCATTCTCGCGCTATGAACACGGCAAATCCAAACCGGTTGCGGCGGTTGTGAATCTGTTTCGCATTCTGGACAAGCACCCGGAATTGGTTGAAGAAATTCGCTGAGAACAAATCCGGTTTTTGGTTTTATTTACCCACCTGCCCCGCAAGCCGCGCCAATAGGCGATCTACAACAATTGCATCACGTAGATCGCCTATTGACGGGCATCTCCGAGAGGTTGCCCTAATCAATTCCGCCAGCAGGTCTATTCCCCCGCGCCAACTTGTGTTTTGCCCGCCGTTCCAGTAACTTGCGCCCCTCGCTGGGGGTCTCCGCGATGGCGGAGTGAGACAGTCCCTTTGAACCTGTACGGGTCATGCCGTCGTAGGGAAGCATCCGTGATGCTTCCTCATTTTTCTGGAGCATCACATGAACGCCAATCCCCAATTTCTCGCCAAGACCGCGCACGTGGATGAAGCGGCGATCAAGCCGTTGCCGAATTCGCGCAAGTTTTATGTGCAGGGTTCGCGCCCGGACATCCGCGTGCCGATGCGCGAGATTACGCTGACGGATACGCACACCAGCGCGGGCGAGGAACACAATCCGCCGATTTACGTCTATGACTGCTCCGGCCCTTACACCGACCCGGAAGCGAAGATCGACATTCGCTCGGGTTTGGAAGAGATGCGCGCCGCATGGATCGCCGAACGCAACGACACTGAACCGCTAACGCAACTCACTTCCGAATACGGGCAAGAACGCCTGAACGACCCCGAACTGGCCGAGATGCGCTTCAACCTTCAGCACACACCGCGCAAAGCCAAGCCGGGCAAAAACGTGACGCAGATGCACTATGCGCGCCAAGGCATCATCACGCCGGAGATGGAATACATCGCCATCCGCGAGAATCAAAAACGCGACGGGCTTTCCGCGATGATGTTGCAGCAGCATGAGGGCGAGAATTTCGGCGCGGCGATGCCGAAAGAAATCACACCGGAATTTGTGCGCAGCGAAGTCGCCGCCGGACGCGCCGTTATCACCGCCAACATCAACCACCCCGAATGCGAGCCGATGATTATCGGGCGCAATTTTCTGGTGAAGATCAACGCCAACATCGGCAACTCCGCGCTCGGTTCTAGCATTCAGGAAGAAGTGGAAAAAATGACCTGGGCGATTCGCTGGGGCGGCGACACGGTGATGGATTTATCCACCGGCAAACACATCCACGAAACGCGCGAATGGATCATCCGCAATTCGCCCGTACCCATCGGCACCGTGCCGATTTATCAGGCGCTGGAAAAAGTGAACGGCAAAGCGGAAGACCTGACTTGGGAAATTTTCCGCGACACCTTGATCGAGCAGGCCGAACAAGGAGTTGATTACTTCACCATCCACGCCGGCGTATTGCTGCGCTACATTCCGATGACCGCGAACCGCATGACCGGCATCGTGTCGCGCGGCGGCTCGATTCTGGCGAAGTGGTGTCTGGCGCACCACAAGGAAAATTTCCTCTACACGCATTTCGAGGAAATCTGCGAAATCATGAAGGCTTACGACGTGACCTTCAGCCTCGGCGACGGCCTGCGTCCCGGCTCGATCTACGATGCCAACGACGCGGCGCAACTGGGTGAACTGACGACGCTGGGCGAACTGACGCAGATCGCGTGGAAACACGACGTGCAAGTCATCATCGAAGGCCCCGGCCACGTGCCGATGCACAAGATCAAAGAGAACATGGAGCTGCAATTAAAGCTGTGCCATGAAGCGCCGTTCTACACATTAGGCCCGCTGACCATGGACATCGCGCCCGGCTACGACCACATCACCAGCGCCATCGGCGCGGCGATGATCGGCTGGTTCGGCACGGCCATGCTGTGCTACGTCACACCCAAGGAACACTTGGGCTTGCCCAACAAGGCCGACGTGAAAGAAGGCATCATCGCCTACAAGATCGCCGCCCACGCCGCCGACCTCGCCAAGGGACACCCCGGCGCGCAAGTGCGCGACAACGCCATGAGCAAAGCACGTTTTGAATTCCGCTGGGAAGACCAGTTCAACCTCGGTCTCGACCCCGACCGCGCGCGCGAATTCCACGACGAAACCCTGCCCAAAGAATCCGCCAAGATCGCCCACTTCTGCTCCATGTGCGGCCCGCATTTCTGCTCGATGAAAATCAGCCAAGACGTGCGCGACTTCGCCGCCAAGCAAGGGCTGTCGGAACAGATGGCGCTGGAGAAAGGCATGGAAGAGAAGTCGATTGAGTTTGTGCAGAAGGGGGCGGAGGTTTATCACAAGGCTTGAGTCTTTCTCACTTCGTAAAACAAACGAGCCGCATTGCGGCTCGTTTTGCATGCTCGGATGAGTATCGCTGCGCTCCACCCATCCGTACTTCGCCTGCGCTATTACCCTAACTATTACCCCCACTAAAGGGTAATTACCCCTTCTTTTTCCACCGCGCCGCCGGGCCTCGGCCTTGGCACTCCACTGCATTGGCGGTTTGTTGCTCGCGCAAAACGCGCCGCACCATGTCTTTGCTCACACCGGGACAAGCCTGCTCCACCTGCGCCACCGTAAATTCGCCCGTGAATCGGTTGATTGCCGCCAACACCAAATCCGTTTTCGAGCCGCGCGGCGCTTTCACCTCGCCCACGCGCTCGGCGAATTCGCGGTAAGCCATTTTCAGAATGGACAGCACGTAATTGATGAAAGGCCACGGATCATGCTTGCCCTCATGCCATCCTTGCGAACTTTGCTCCAGGGTCTCGTAATAGCGCTCCTTGTTTTCCTCGATCAAGCGCTCAAGGCTGATATAGCGCCCCGCCTCGTAGCCCAACTGATAGCACTGAAGCAACAACGCCAACCGCGACACACGTCCGTTGCCGTCGCGGAATGGATGTATGCACAAGAAATCCAGATTGAAGGCCGCCATCGCAATCAGCGGATGCACCCAACGCTCCTCAAGGCAATGCTGCCAATCGGCTACCAGTCCAGTCATTGCAGCCGGAGTCCCTTGCGCAGACACCGGACGAAAGCGCACCCGCTCCCGACCATCCGCATAACGCTCAATGATGTCGCCGTCATTCTCCTTATACTTGCCCGCATCCCAGATTTGTCCGCGCGCCAACCGGTGCAGCTCGCTTAGCGTCGCCTCGCTCACGGACATGTGTTCAGCGCCTTCGTGTATCAGTTTCAATGCATCGCGATAACCGCGCACCTCCTCCTCGTCGCGGTCACGGAACAAAGGCTTGGGGGCGGCCAACACATCGCGCACCCGCGAAGGATCAACCGACACACCTTCGATACGATTGGAAGAAACCGCACTCTCGATCAGCGCATGCTCGCGCAAGGTCTTGAGGCGCTGCGGAGACTGCTGCGTATAGAGTTCCTGCTTGCCGCGAAACTCGCCAAGGTCGGCCAGATACCAGGACGTGCTGGCGGGAATGGAAAAATTTTTGGCGGTAAAAAGGCGCAGAGTGTTCATCTATTTTCCTTTACGTCCCCTTCCCCGCCTGAGGGAGAAGGGACGGAGGTTTATCACAAGGCTTAATTCTAAAAAACGTAGTCACACGCGCTACGTTTTCCAACGTGCAAAGCTAATCCTTCAATAGGATATTTTCCCGATGCCAAGCTAAAGCATCTGCATGAGCACGTAGATGTGGCTGGAATGCCTCTCTAATCGGTCTCCCGTTGAAATTAGCAAGAACAGCATTGGCCGAAATTAGCCGGACTGTAGGGGGAACGATAATTTCTCGCTGACTTCCAATTCCAAAAAGACCACCATCAAATGCCCAGTGATGACGTTTACACAAAGCAATACCATTTCGCGCGTCATCCGCTCCAAGCCTTGAACGTGGGACGATATGAGCAGCATCTAATTCCATCATGCCCCGAGGCGATTTTAGAGATTCACCGCAAACAGCGCAGGTGAATCCATACAGCTTTGTAACTGACAAACGAAAAGCAACGGAACGGGCAATCTTAAACACCCTGCTTTCCACTTGGAGTGCTTCGTCATCCGTAAGTGAGAAGTTTGATGACTCGCGCTGCTGTTCTTGATTTAAGGCAGTTGTAAGTTCGTCGTCGCTCATGGGATTGGCTGCACCTAAGATGCCCCAACGCCTTCCAGCAACGAGAACTTGAAGTGCATCGACTTCACCTGATGACTGTCTGACGAGCGTTAGCCGATAACTGTCAAGCCGATCAATGTTTCTTTGAAATATCAGAATGTCTCCACCCTGTGCAAGATTTCTAAGTGGTGCAAGCTGATCTGTAATGCGCGATTCCGGGCTGCGCGTGCCGCCCCATGTTTGAAATTGGTAACGAGTAGATACCGAAGCAAGAAAACGATTTTCTACAAATAAGTCTGCATCAATCCGCTGGTCAGTCGTCGGGTTCCATGGCGAGGTTGCAGCGGACAGCCCAGGGAAGAAGGGGCGAAGCTCCATGGGTATAACAATTCCGCCTTGATGACCGGATGCCGCACCTGTATCGTTATTGGCAAGTACCTTGAAGAAGGGCAAGTCCCAATCTGGAGATGATGTCAGAGCAATCAGTGCCATCGTGTTAAATCCTTTTCTGTGAAATATCCAACAACAGAGATTCCAGCCTTGAAGTGCCTTCCAGCAATTCACACTCCCAAACAACGAATACTCGCCAACCAAGCCCTTCCAATGCTGCTATTTGATAGCTATCACGTTTCACGTTTTCTGAAAACTTGTGAGTCCAGAATTCTGTCCTAGTTTGTGGTTTTGAAGCGTATTTACATCCGATATGCTGATGCCAGAAACAACCATGTACAAAAATAACTGCCTTGTACTTTGGAAATACCAAATCCGGTTTCCCCGGCAACTCTTTGGCATGAAGTCTGTAGCGTAGCCCACGACCATGAAAATATTTTCTAACCAGAAGCTCCGGCTTGGTGTTCTTGCCTTGGATTCCAGCCATCATCCGGCTGCGCGTTGCCGAATCGACAACATCAACCATCAAGCATCCAGTTGATTGCCGAAAGCGTTCATGAAAATCGGGTACGCGGCTTCGACCAATTTATCGTGTCCCAGACTTGTCTCAATTTCATTCAGCAGAAAGCGAAGTTCTACCACCTCGCCATTTGTAAACATCCGTTCGCCGTTTGAAATGCGAATTATGTTAGCGGGATCGTCCTCTGGATGAAAAAGCAATTCGCTGCATTGCATTTCCGAGAACCACATCAGAGCACCATCAAAAGTGGTGTCATTAAGTTTTGGAATACGTGATTGGGTGTGCATGATTTCTCCTTTAGGCAGTTGCGTAACGAAGGGGTAACTCGGGTTCCAGGGTATCAGCTTCCAGCATGGGTTGCATCAACTTTGCTACGTGAGTCATAACATCTACAACAACAGAATTTCCGAACTGTTTGTACGCGCGTGTATCCGACACCGGAATCCTGAACGTGTCCGGGTAACCCATCAATCTAGCGCATTCTCTTGGCGTGAGTCGGCGCGGGTTTTTGCCTTCGCCTTGGTAGATCAAAATTTCCGAGCCGTCTTTGTAGTAGCGCGCGGACAGGGTGCGCGAGATGTTTTCCGGGGTGACCAGTCCGAAGCCGAAGCCGTTGCCTTTGGCGCGGTGTTTTTCGGCGTAGTTTTGCAGGTAGCGCCAGAGGTTGTCGGTGAGGGTGTATTTGTCAAAGACGCGCCGGGCTTTGTGGTCGAAGAAGCGACCTGTGTCCCATTCCAGCTCGGGTTCGCTGCCGTCGGTGCGGTGCAGGATTTCTTTGAGTTTGCGTGCGCCTTTGGGCGGCAGCGGCAGGGCATCGAAGTCGAAGGCGACGGGTTCGCGGAAGCCGACGATGAGGATGCGTTCGCGGTGTTGCGGGGTGAAGTGCGCGCCGTCGATGACGCGGTAGTGGATGTGGTAGCCGAGGTCTTCGGTAAGCGTGCGGCGGATGACATCGAAGGTGCGGCCTTTGTCGTGCGACAGCAGGTTTTTGACGTTCTCCAGCAGGAAGGCGCGCGGGCGTTTGGTCTGGATGATGCGCGCCACGTCGAAGAACAACGTGCCCTGTGTTTCGCAGGCGAAGCCGTGCGCTTTGCCCAGTGAATTTTTCTTGGATACTCCGGCGATGGAAAACGGCTGGCAAGGAAATCCGGCCAGCAACACGTGGTGGTCGGGAATTTGTGCTGCATCTATCTGGGTGATGTCGCCGTTGATCGTGTGTCCATCGCGGAAGTTTTCGGCGTAGGTCTTCTGGGCGTAACTGTCCCATTCGCTGGTGAAAACGCAGCGCCCGCCGACTTGTTCAAACGCCTTGCGGATGCCGCCTATACCCGCGAACAGATCGATGAAATCGAATGTGCCTGCTGTAGTTGGGATGTCAGGGAAAGGCAACATTTGCTGCAAAGCGTGCGCCGCATAGGCGCTGGGCTTGGTCTCGCGCGCTTCCCAACGGTGGACGGTGCGGACGCTTACGCCCAGATAATTGGCAATGTAAGCTTGAGTGTGGTGTTTGCGGGCTTCAGCTAGGTAAACCAGCGCGGCGGCATCGTCGCTGACCAAGGTTAGGTGTGCGTTCATGGTCTGTCCTCTGGGTATTTTTGCGGACAGTATGGCATCATGAATTACCAGTCAATCAATTTTTAACGCTTAAACCCATGTCCTTGATTTGCCGACCCAACTGCGCCGCCTGCTAGTCAAGCTGGCTGGATGACTCCAACGTTTACCGGCGCGCCATGAGTTTGCGCAATGCGGCTTTTGGTTTGGGCGGCTTTTCCACAGATGAGGCAAACGCCTCAAAGTCGCGCTGGGTGAGCATGAGCGTGTCGTAGTCCGACACCACGCGCCGCGCCGCTTCGAAGGCGTTCTGCAACATGAAGGCGGATACGGTCGTCCCCATCAACGCGGCAGCGCATTCGATCAAGGCTTTGGTTTCGGCGCTGGTGCGCAAACTGATTCGCGATGATTCATTAGTAATGCTTGCTGACATGGCTGTTACTCCCGATATGCCGATGTGAGTATTGTGCGTCAGTTTTACGCACAGGGTGAATTCGATTGCCGCCGTCCGGATTTGCTGCCTGCGGCTATATGGGGCAATCAAATCGGCATCCGAGCTGGCGATATAATCCCACCCCATGAACTGCCGCCCCCACTGCGCCGCCTGCTGCACCGCGCCCTCCATCACTTCTCCGCTACCCGGCATGCCACACGGCAAACCTGCCGGGGTGCGTTGCGTGCAGCTTGATGCGGACGAGCGCTGCAAGGTTTTCGGCAAGCCGGAACGCCCTGCCTTCTGTGCGGGTTTACGGCCTTCTGCGGAAATGTGCGGCGAGTCGCGCGAGCAGGCGCTGGCGTGGCTGAATCAGTTGGAGCTTGCCACCGCGCCGTCGGTATAATCGCGCACTCAATTTTTTCCTTACCTTGCATGACTACCCAAGAAATTCATTTTGTCGATCCGTCCGAGAAAGAGCTTGAGCTGTTGCTGAGGCAATGTGCCGTGGTAATTTTGCAGCGGGAAAATGCGGACGATTTTCTGGCCTGGTTTCGCAAACATGCGGTCAGTATGGCTCCGCATTTTTTCCAGCGCTTCGCGTCTGATGCGGATGAGTTGCGCAGTTTTATTTCGGCGTTCTCGCGCCACATCTGGGATCAAACTCCGCTGCCGGGCAACCATTATTTGCCGCGTCCGCTGCCCGAATTGCAACCCGATGCGTGCTGCCCTTGCGATTCCAAACGCAATTTTCAGGATTGCTGCGCCAAGGCCGCGCATGCCGAAGTCAGCATGTTTTTTCTGAGCATGTTGCCGCATGTGCTGGATGCGTTGTCACCGCAGCAGTTTGCCGATTTGCCCTATTCAGAATTGCCGCCGGAGGGGTTGGGGTTTGTGGCGGAAACGTGGATGGAACAGGGGCGCGTGTTGGATGTGGTGAAATTGCTGGAAGGGTTGTTTGCACACATCGACCAGTTGGACGAGCGTTCCGAACATTGCTTTAACAGTTTGCTGGCGTGTTATGACCGCTTGGGAAATGCGCAGCAGAAAGCGCGCATGATCGAAATCGGCTTGGCTGCGGCCAACCTGAAATTGCGCTCCGCCGTGATGCAGCGGCAGTGCTGTATTTTGATCGACAGCAAGGAATACGCGAAGGCGTGGGTGTTGTTTGAAACCTTGCGCCAGCTCGTGCCGGATGATCCCGCGTTGCCGCATCTGGAGGTGTCCATGCTGATCGGTCAGGGCGATCATGAGCGGGCGCAAAACAGAGCGCGCTTCTGGCTCGAACATTTAACCTTTAATCATTCCGAAGAAAAAATCACGCTGCTGGAATTTTTTGAAGCGGTGGCCAACGGCGAAAGCCAACACGCCGACGAAAACGGGAAGCAGTGAGCATGCAAGCTGCTGTTTCCGAAATCACCGCCGAATGCCCGTGTACCGGCCATTGCTCCACAGCGCTGGGCGATGAAGTCTGCCGCGATTGCCTGCGCACGTTCGACGAAGTCACGCGCTGGGTGGAAATGAGCGACGAGGATCGTTGCCGGGTCAACCAACGTATCGCCAACACGTCATTCCGGCGCAGGCCGGAATCCGGTTAAATACAAATTTCCCGCGCAAGCGGGACAACATCTTGGCTTTGTCCGCTGCGCGGAATTTTTTTATTGCTGGATTCCGGCCTGCGCCGGAATGACGGCTGAATTTTTTAGGTAAATTTATGGACATCATCCTGCTGCTTAAAGCCGCCATTCTCGGCATCGTCGAAGGTCTTACCGAATTCCTGCCGATTTCTTCCACCGGGCATTTGATTCTGGTCGGTGATTTGCTCAATTTCAACGACGAGCGCGGCAAGGTATTCGAGATCGTGATTCAGTTCGCGGCGATTCTGGCGGTGTGCTGGGAATACCGCGCCAAGTTGGTTTCGGTGACATCGGGCTTGATGCAGAAACAGGAAGGCGCACAGCGTTTCACTTTCAATTTGTTCATCGCGTTTTTGCCGCTGGCGATTTTGGGCTTGATCTTCGGCAAGATGATTAAAGCGAATTTGTTCTCGCCCGTGCCGGTGGCACTGGCCTTCATCATCGGCGGCTTCATTATTCTGTGGGCGGAAAAACGCACGCACACGGTGACAATCGAAAGCGTGGACGACATGCACTGGAAAGACGCGCTGAAGATGGGCTTGGCGCAAGCCTTGGCGTTGATTCCCGGCACTTCGCGTTCGGGCGCGACCATTATCGGCGGTTTGTTTTTTGGCCTTTCGCGCAAAGCGGCCACGGAGTTTTCTTTCTTCCTCGCCATCCCCACGCTGACCATGGCGACGTTGT
Source organism: Sideroxydans sp. (assembly GCA_020053195.1). GTDB lineage: Bacteria > Pseudomonadota > Gammaproteobacteria > Burkholderiales > Gallionellaceae > Sideroxyarcus. The sequence goes on along the minus strand of JAGVNQ010000078.1, from coordinate 14,319 downwards.
ATGAAGTGGTGAAATACCGCGATCAGTTTCACGCCGACGATCTCGGCATTTTTCTGGTCGGCTCCATCGCCTCGTTCATCAGCGCCTTCATCGCCGTGCGCGGCCTGCTGCGCTACATCAGCCGCCACGATTTCACCGTGTTTGCGTGGTATCGGATTGTGTTTGGAGTGATTGTGTTGCTGACCGCGTACAGCGGCGCGGTGAGTTGGTCGGCTGCGTAGGTCGGGCTTTAGCCCGACTTGTCGGGTTGAAACCCGACCTACGAAACCCTGTGAAAGCTTCTCTCTAGCTTTGTTCCCAAGGCAACCCGGCCTTCTTCCAGCCGTTCAAGCTGTTGCGCTGGTTGGCGGGCGTTTTGTCACCTTCGAAGCCTTGCAGAATGTTGTAGCAATCAGCGTATCCGGCTTGGGTGGCAATCGCGGCGGCCGCGTGCGAGCGGTGGGCGCTGCGGCACAAAAACATCACCAGCGATTCTTTATCCACCTGTTGCTCCAAGGCGGCCATAAAATTCGGATTCGGCTTCATGCCGGGGTAATTCAGCCATTCGATTTCCACCGCGCCCGGCACTTTGCCGACCCAGTCGATCTCGGCGCGGGTACGCACATCCACCAGTTTTGCGCCGGGCGCGGAAACCATGAGTTCGTAAGCCTCTTGCGGCGTGAGCGCGCCTTCATACGGCAGGTTTAATTCTTTGGCGCGCTGTTGCGCGGCATTCAGTATTTCCGTGATCTTTCCCATTTTCTTTACCTATGTTTAACGTTTAACATGCAAGTGCTATGCTGCACCGCACGTCTGCATACTATCCCAACGAAGATGAAAAATCACACGCATCCCCAACCGCACGACATCTCCGCCGCGTTTGAACCGGCGCATCCGGTGCGCTTCGCCGCCGCGCGCAAAAGCACTTGGGTGAGCATTTTCATCAATCTGGGCTTGACGGTGATGCAGTTGCTGGCGGGATTTTTTGGCAAGTCGCAGTCGCTGATGGCGGACGGCTTGCATTCGCTGGCCGATTTGGTTTCCGATGTGCTGGTGCTGTTCGCCAACCGTCACGGCAACAAGCACGCCGATGCCGATCATCCTTACGGCCACGCGCGCATCGAAACTGCGGCCTCGCTGATTCTGGGTGCCAGCCTCGCCGCGTTGGGCATCGGTTTGCTCATCGCTGCCGGGATGCGTTTGCAACATCCCGAACAAGTGCAGGCCGTGCAGCCGTTTACGTTGTGGGTGGCCATTGCCGCGCTGGCCGCCAAGGAAGGCATGTTCCGCTACATGCTGGCGGTGGCGCAGCGCGTGCGCTCGCAGATGCTGGTGGCGAATGCCTGGCACGCGCGTTCGGATGCCGCTTCCTCGCTGGTGGTGATTATCGGCATCGTCGGCAATTTGCTGGGCTACACTTTTCTCGATCTGGTCGCCGCCGCCGTGGTGGGGGTGATGATTGCTTACATGGGTATTCAGTTCGCACGCGATGCCATGCTGGAACTGGTGGATACCGGGCTGGATGAAAAGGAAGTGCGCGCGATACGCAATACGTTAAAAGCCGTGCCCGGCGTGAAGGGCTTGCACGAATTGCGCACGCGAAAAATGGCGGACAACGCGCTGGTTGACGCGCACATCATCGTCGATCCGAAAATCAGCGTTTCTGAAGGGCACTACATCGCGGAAGCCGCGCGCGCGGCGGTGTTGAAAGCGCATCACGTGCTGGATGTGATGGTGCATATTGACTCGGAAGACGACGCGCTGGCCAAACCCAATGCCAAGTTGCCGCAGCGCCACCTGTTGCTGGCGCATCTGCACCAGCGTTTGGGCGAAAACCTGCCCGCTTCCGCGCGCATCGTATTGCATTATCTGGAAGGCAAGATCGAGGCGGAAATTTTGTTCGATTGCCCGGTAGATCTTGAGACCTGGCGCAGCCGATGTGCCGCCATTGCGGCGGACGACCTCTATTTCCGCCGCATCAAGGTTTACCAAGGCGGCGCACCAGATTAGTGCGGGGCGGCTTGTTTGCGCCCCATTTTTGGGCGCGCTTTGCAAGCCCCGCCACCATGCAAATATGGCACAATGCGCGTCTTGCAGGATTCAGGGTGATGGCACATTTTCTGCTGTATCAGGCATGTTTCATCAATCGCTTCGTTTCATCAAACAGCTTCGTTATATTTTTTAAATGGGAGATTCGAGTATGTCTAAAACAGCCGCCGACGTTCTGAAACTGATCAAAGAACAAGGTATCAAATTCGTCGATCTGCGTTTCACCGACACCAAGGGCAAAGAACAGCACGTAGGCGTGCCTGTTTCTCACTTCGATGCCGACAAGTTTGAAAGCGGCCACGCTTTCGACGGTTCTTCCATCTCCGGCTGGAAAGGCATTCAAGCTTCCGACATGCTGTTGCTGCCGGATCCAGATTCCGTTTACGTTGATCCGTTCTACGACGAACCCACCATCGTGTTGGCCTGCGACGTGATCGAGCCGACCGACGGCAAAGGCTACGACCGCGACCCGCGTTCCATCGCCAAACGCGCCGAAGCCTACCTGAAGTCCACCGGCGTGGGCGACACCGCCTACTTCGGCCCGGAACCCGAATTTTTCATTTTCGATTCCGTGCAATGGAAAATCGACATGTCCGGCTGCTCCGTCAAGGTCAATTCGGAAGAAGGCGCATGGTCAACCGGCCACGATTTTGATGGCGGCAACACCGGCCACCGTCCTACCGTGAAGGGCGGCTATTTCCCCGTTCCTCCCGTTGATAGCCTGAACGACATCCGCGCCGCCATGTGCTTGGCGCTGGAAGAAATCGGCATCCCGGTCGAAGTTCACCACCACGAAGTGGCCAATGCCGGTCAATGCGAACTGGGCACCATGTTTAACACGCTGGTAAAACGCGCCGACTGGACACAAACCCTGAAGTACGTGGTGCAGAACGTTGCACACCAATACGGCAAGACCGCGACCTTCATGCCCAAGCCCATCGTTGGCGACAACGGTTCCGGCATGCACGTTCACCAGTCCATCTGGAAAGACGGCAAGAACACTTTCGCCGGTAACGGCTATGCCGGACTGTCCGAGACCGCGCTGTATTACATCGGCGGTATCATCAAACACGCCAAGGCGCTGAACGCGATCACCAACCCCGGCACCAACTCCTACAAGCGTCTGGTTCCGCACTACGAAGCACCGGTGAAGTTGGCGTACTCGGCCAAGAATCGTTCCGCTTCGATCCGCATTCCTCACGTCACCAGCGACAAGGCACGCCGCATCGAAACCCGTTTCCCCGATCCTTCCGCCAACCCGTACCTGTGCTTCGCCGCGCTGTTGATGGCCGGTCTGGACGGTATCCAGAACAAGATTCACCCCGGCGATCCTGCCGACAAAAACCTGTATGACTTGCCGCCGGAAGAAGATGCGAAGATCCCAACCGTTTGTGCATCGTTGGATGAAGCCTTGGCCGCACTGGACAAAGACCGCGAGTTCCTGACCCGTGGTGGTGTGTTCTCCAGCGACTTCATCGACGCTTACATCGCCCTGAAGATGGACGATGTGAACCGCATCCGCATGACGACCCACCCGGTCGAGTTCGACATGTATTACAGCCTCTAAGTTGTTCTGGATGGCATAAAAAACGGGGCCTTCGCGGCTCCGTTTTTTATTGTGTGGTCGCCTCCCAAAATTCAAAGTTCTAAGCAAGACAAGGCGCGAACAAAAAATTTCGACGCAGCATATGTCAAATATGTAAGGAGTAATTTTTTGTGAGCAACGCAGTATTGCGACGAAATTTGGATTTTGGGAGGCGACCACGTTTGTTTCCTGACAAGGCTTAACCTATACTCTGCACAACGAGTTGCGAGGTATGACCATGAAACGTTTTCGTCTTTCTATTTTGAGTTGTGCCATTCTTTTTGCCGGTGTCGCACAGGCCGAGATTTACAAGCGCGTGGATGCCGAAGGTCGCGTTACTTATTCCAGCGCGCCGATCAAAGGCGGCAAGAAACTCCAGCTTGAACCGTTGCCCACCCTGGCAGCGCAACCCGTACCGCCGAAAGCGAGCAACAACAATTCCGACTTCCGCGTGGACGGTTCCACCCAATCCAAACGCGACGACACGCGGCGCAAGATATTGGAAGACGAACTTGCCACCGAACAAAAGGCGCTGGAAGAAGCGCGCGCCAAATTAAAGGATGCGCAAGACACGCCCGAGGTCTTCAAAAATGCGGACGGAAAAGTTTTTCGCAACGTTCCAAAATACGAAAAGAATGTCAGCGATGCGCAGAAAGAAGTGACGGCGCACGAAAATAATGTCAAAGCGCTTAAATCCGAAATAAGTCACCTCAAATAAGTTTTGACCTGTTGGCATGTTTTCTGCTCCTTCTCCCGACATGCCATCCACCCCACTCCCATCGCTGGAACATCTCGCCACCGCCGTCATCCTGCTGGACGAGCAGTCACGCATCGCCTATTTGAATCCGGCGGCGGAACATTTGTTCGCGGTGAGCCACAGCAATCTGCTGGGACACCCGTTGCAGCACGCGTTCACCCACACCGAGCAACTGTTCGGCGCGATGCAATCGGCGTTATCCACCCACGCCAGCCACATCGAATACGACTTGATGCTGGGCACTTACACGCTAGGTTACAAGCTGCACTTGAGCTGCACGGTGACCCCCATCCATCTCGGCCAGCATGCACTGCTGCTGGAATTTCACACCATAGACCGCCCGCTCAAACTGGCGCGCGAAGAACAGATGCACGACCAGACGCAGGCCAACCGTTTGCTGTTGCGCAATCTGGCGCACGAGATCAAAAACCCGCTGGGCGGCATTCGCGGCGCAGCGCAATTGCTGGAGCAGGAACTGGAAAAACCCGCGTTGCGCGAATACACGCAAGTGGTGATTCAGGAAGCCGACCGCTTGCGCTCGCTGATGGAAAATTTGCTCACGCCGCAACACGTGCCTCATTTCAGTGCGCTGAATATCCATGAAGTGCTGGAGCGCGTGCGTAGCGTAGTGTTGGCGGAACTGCCGGAAGGGCTGATTATTCAGCGCGATTACGACTTGAGCCTGCCCGAGCTGCACGGCGACAAAGAGCAGCTTATTCAAGTCGTGCTCAACATCGTGCGCAACGCCGCGCAGGCCATGAAAGGCAAAGGCATCATCACCCTGCGCACGCGCATCACGCGTCAGGTCACGCTGATGAAAAAACGCCACCGCTTGGCGGTGGAAGTCAGCATCACCGACAACGGCCCCGGCATTCCCGCGCATTTGCGCGACAAGATTTTTTATCCGCTGGTGTCGGGCCGACCCGACGGCCACGGTCTGGGGCTCACGCTGGCGCAGGATTTTGTAAGCCAGCATCAGGGCAGCATCGAATTTGAAAGCGAACCGGGACGCACTTGCTTCACGGTGATGTTACCGCTCACCAACATGGAGAAATGATGATGACTATTTCGTCATTCCGGCGAAAGCCGGAATCCAGACAAAAAATCAACCCTTGCGCAGCAAGGACAAACCCTAAATGCATGTTGAAAAAAATCACTGGATTCCGGCCTGCGCCGGAATGACGAATTACTAGAGGTCACACTATGAGCAAACCTGTCTGGATCATCGACGACGACCGCTCCATCCGCTGGGTGCTGGAAAAAGCTCTGGCGCGCGAGCAGATCGAATATAAAAGTTTTGCTTCCGCCGACGAAGCGCTGGCCGAGTTGCCCAACAGCCTGCCGCAGATGGTCATCAGCGACATCCGTATGCCGGGCAGTTCCGGCTTGGACATGCTGCAAATCCTGCGCCGCGATCATCCCTTGTTGCCGGTCATCATTATGACGGCGTATTCCGATCTGGAAAGCGCCGTGTCGTCGTTCCAGGGCGGCGCGTTTGAATATTTGCCCAAGCCGTTTGACGTGAACCATGCGGTCGAGTTGATTCGCCGCGCGTTGGCGCAGAGCCAGCGCAAAAACATCAGCGGACAAGATATGCCGGACGCGCCGGACATCCTCGGCCACGCGCCCGCCATGCAGGAAGTGTTTCGCGCCATCGGGCGCTTGGCGCAATCCAACGCCACCGTGCTGATTAACGGCGAATCGGGCACGGGCAAGGAGTTGGTGGCGCAGGCGCTGCACCGCCACAGCCTGCGCGCCGACAAACCTTTTGTCGCCATCAACACTGCGGCCATCCCCAGAGATTTGCTCGAATCGGAATTATTCGGCCACGAGCGCGGCGCGTTCACCGGCGCGACCACCACACGCCACGGGCGTTTCGAACAAGCCGAAAGCGGCACTTTATTTTTGGATGAAATCGGCGACATGCCCGCCGAATTGCAGACGCGATTGTTGCGCGTATTGTCCGACGGAAATTTCTACCGCGTCGGCGGCCACCAGCCGATCAAAGCCAACGTGCGCATCATCGCCGCCACCCACCAGAATCTGGACGAGCGCGTGAAGCAAGGCTTGTTCCGCGAAGACCTGTTCCATCGCCTCAACGTCATCCGCCTGCGTCTGCCGCCGCTGCGCGAACGGCGCGAAGACATCCCCGTGCTGGCCAAACATTTCCTGCAAAAGAGCGCGAAGGAATTGGGCGTTGAACAAAAAATATTGAGCGAAGCAGCACTAAATTATTTGGCCGCGCAAGACATCCCCGGCAACGTGCGCCAACTGGAAAACCTGTGCCACTGGCTCACCGTGATGACCCCCACGCAGCAAGTGGAGATCGCCGACCTGCCCGCCGAATGGCGCGATGCCGCGCACGCCGCCCCCGCGTTGAGCGATTGGCACAGCGGACTCGCGCAACAAGTCGCGCTCGCTCTGCAACGCGGCGACCCCAACATCCTCGACACACTCACCAAAGAATTCGAGCGCACCGTCATCACCCAAGCCCTGCAACACACCGGCGGGCGGCGCATCGAAGCCGCCACCCTGCTCGGCATGGGGCGCAACACGCTGACGCGCAAGATTCAGGAATTGGGATTGGACGGCGGGGGCGAGTAAATTCTGCGCTGGCGGGTTTTTCAAATACCCACCTTGCCCGCAAGCCGCTAAATACGGGCATCTCCATCAAGTGCATGACGTAGATCGCCTATTGGCGCGCCTTCCCGAGGAGGTGACTATTTGATTTTCTGAATTTTGCTGTCTGCGGGCCGGTTTTTCCACACGCCCGTAATCGTTGCTTCATTCGCACTCTCGCCCAGAAGCGGCAAGCCAACCATCTCCGAGATCAAACGCAACAACGTGTAATGGTTGATGCGCTGCGCCGATTCGCCCGGCTGCACCATCGCCCCCACAAAAATCGTGGCGATGCGATTCTTGCCAATGTAATCACCTTCATCCCACGTCACGATCAGCAGACTGTTGTGCGTCAGCGCCCACTGCGCATATTGCTCGATGTGTTGCGCTAACCAGACATCGCCCTGCGCGATGCTGCCGTCGTGCATGTCGTTGTTCTGGTCGGGCATCACCAGCGACACTGTCGGTAATTTTTCAAAGTCCTGCGGAAACGCAGTGAACGGCTGGTTAATTGCCGCCAGCTCTTTCCAGTTCGCCGCCGGATTATGTTTGCGCATGTACGCGCCGTAACGGCAACCGTCAAAGCCCGCTTGCGGCATGGACTCGGAATAACTGGCAAAGCTCAATCCCCGTGCGATCAACGCGCTGCCCAGATTTTCTCCCGTCAAATCCAGAGGACAAGCATTGCTGCTAATGCCGCGCGTCGTGCCGGAAAACAGCGCCAGATAATTCGGTTGACTGGGATGAGTGATGCCAAACGAGTTGGTGAACAACACACCGCGTCGCGCCAACGCATTGATATACGGCGCATCCTTGTTGCCGATAATTTGTGTGAACGACTTGTTTTCTTCCACCACGATGACGATGTGATCGGGGCGCGGCAACACTTGCGCTGCGGCGCTGGCCATCTGTGCTATGAACAACACGAAAAACAAGAATGATCGATCCATATCAGTATCCAAATATTTCGCAAAAAAATCAGCTTCGTCATTCCGGCGTAGGCCGGAATCCAGTCAATCAAAAATAATCTCCGCAACGCGGGGTCAAAACCTGAAAAGCATTTTGAATAAAATCGCTGGATTCCGGCCTGCACCCGCAAGGGGTACGCCGTGGTTGTAAGGGGCTAAAGCCCCAACAACACACGCAGCGCCGGAATGACGGAACACTGAAGTTACTTGTCCTCTTCGAGAGAGGGCGATGGCTCAACAACATCTGAAGTTTGCTTTTTCTTCACCCGGTTCTTGCTCGGATCAGCAAAGCGGAAACGCCCGGCCAGCACACACCCCTTCATGCCAATATCACAAGGTTTATTCAACACCTTCTGACACTTGCCATCCACCTCATGCGGACAACCCCAACCACTCATTTCAGCTACGCCTTCTTCACAAACTCGGTCTTCAACTGCATCGCGCCTATGCCGTCGATCTTGCAGTCGATGTCGTGGTCGCCATCCACCAGACGAATGTTCTTCACCTTGGTGCCCACCTTCACCACCGACGACGAACCCTTCACCTTCAGATCTTTAATCACCGTCACTGAATCTCCATCCACCAGCACATTGCCGTACGCATCTTTGTAAACGCGAGCCTGCTCGCCGCTGTCGGCTGGCGCATCCTTAGCCCACTCGTGCGCGCACTCGGGGCACACATAGTTGCTGCCGTCTTCGTAGGTGTATTCGGAACTGCATTTGGGGCATTTGGGTAAAGCGGTCATGGTGATTCCTGTTAATGTTTTAAAAAAATATGTAGCCCGGATGTAGCGTAGCGAAATCCGGGAGAGATCAACCCGGATTACATTTCATTCCATCCGGGCTACGCTGGCTTGCCAATATGCGGTAAACAACATCGGATTCAGCCTGAGAAATTTCCCGAATAATATTCTTTGTTTCAAGTTGGGTAATGAGAGTTCGTTTATATACATGTACAACTCGAACAAGGTTGTTCTTGCTCCAAAAGGAAAGAATTCGCAATTCAAGACCTGAATATAACTTCGGAGGATTTGGAATAAACACTAATTGTGGGTTTTTCCACGAAGCGCGATTGTCATTAAGGATTCTTACCAAATCCGCAATTTCTTCGGTTTTGCATAGATCCCCTCGAACTATATTTCGACTGGAGAATTCCGTTTCATTCTGAATCTCAATACGATCAATTTCTTCTAAATCTGGTAAGGAATATCTTTTAATGTCATTTACAGTAACAGCTGAAGTCGCAGCAGAAGCAAAAAATACTCCTCCACATCCTGCCAAAGAAAAAAGACAAATAACGGGAATAATTACTGAATTGCAGCAATGAATAATGGGAATTTTTACAACCCACCTCAAAGCTTATACCCTCGATGCACCGCCACCACCCCGCCCGTCATATTGAAATACTCAACCCGCTCCAACCCCGCATCCAACATCATTTGCTTTAACTCTTCCTGTCCCGGATGCATGCGGATGGATTCGGCGAGGTAGCGGTAGCTGTCGGCATCATTGGCGATGAGTTCGCCCATCTTGGGCAACAGTTTGAAGGAATACAGGTCGTAGGCTTTTTCCAGAGGTTTGGCGATTTTGGAAAATTCCAAAACAATCACGCGGCCACCGGGTTTGAGCACGCGCTTCATTTCGCGCAGGGCGGCATCTTTGCGGGTGACGTTGCGCAGGCCGAAGGCGATGCTGACGCAGTCGAAATAGTTGTCGGGGAAGGGCAGTTTTTCGGCATCGCATTGCGCGGTGGGAGTGGGGCTGCCGCTGTCTATCATGCGGTCGCGACCCACGCGCAGCATGGCGTTGTTGATGTCGGTCAGCACCACTTGTCCGCTGCGCCCGACTTTTTTCAGGAACAGTTTGGTCATGTCGCCCGAGCCGCCCGCCACGTCCAGCACGCGCTGGCCTTCATGCACATTGGCCAAGCCCACGGCGAACGGCTTCCACACGCGGTGCAGGCCGACCGACATGAGGTCGTTCATGATGTCGTATTTGCTGGCGACGGAAGTGAACACGCCCGCAACGTGTTTGGCTTTTTCTTCCTCGGCGACGGTTTTGAATCCGAAATGGGTGGTTTTGCTCATCATTCACTCCTTGGTCATTTGCTCCCTCTCCCGCTTGCGGGAGAGGGTTGGGGAGAGGGTGTTTGAAATTCTACCCTCTCCCTAGCCCTCTCCCTGCAAGGGAAAGGGGATCAGATTCTTAATCGCGCGATGCGCCTGCTGCTTCCAGTTTGCCCAGATAGTCGTGCCAGATGGCATCCTGATATTTGCCCAACTCGTACAGGTATTCCCAAGTGTAAAGGCCGCTGTCGTGGCCGTCGTCGAAGATCAATTTGACGGCGTAGCTGCCTGCCGGTTCGACATCGACCAGCAACACGTTGCGTTTGCCGACTTGCAGCGTTTCCTGTCCGGGGCCGTGGCCGCGCACTTCAGCGGAGGGCGAATTCACGCGCAAAAACTCGAACGGCAATTTGAAACGCGAGCCTTCGTTGAAGGCGATCTCCAGCATTCTGGATTGCTGGTGCAGGGTGATTTCGGTTGGAATCATAGTGAGCGTATTTTCTTGAGTAATGAGGTGGTGGAACGTTCGTGCAAAAACGGGATGCTGTGCACCGAGCCGCCCCAGCCTTGCACTTCTTTGCTGCCAACAATGTTGGCTGGTTTCCAGTCGCCGCCTTTGACCAGCACGTCGGGATGGCAGGCGAGGATGAGATTGAGCGGTGTGTCTTCTTCAAACAACACCACCAAACTCACGGCTTCCAGCGCGGCCAGCACGGCCAAACGATCCTGTTCGGCGTTGATCGGGCGGTCGTCGCCTTTGCCCTGACGCTTGACCGAAGCATCGCTGTTTACGCCAATAATAAGCGATGCGCCCAACGCGCGCGCCTGCGCCAGATAAGTGACATGGCCGCGATGCAACACGTCGAAGCAACCGTTGGTGAACACCAGCGGGCGCGGCAACGCGGCAACCTTCGCCGCGAGATTTTGTGCCGTGCAAATTTTGTTTTCGTAGGCGGGAGTCGGGTACACGTTAAACCTTGAAAAATCGATTAGCCACAGAGAACACAGAGATCACAGAGAAAATCGCGATTGGAAATAGAAGTAGAGTCCGAACTTTACTGGTTTTTTATGCCTATCGCATACGGCTCTCTTCAAATGGAATTGCGAAATGTTGGTCAATCTCGTCATTCTCTGTGGCCTCTGTGTTCTCTGTGGCTAATTTTGAATTTCGTTAATCCATGTACTCGAACACGCGCACCACCTTCTGCACGCCCGCCGTGGTGCTGGCGATTTCGGAGGCGGCATCCGCTTCGGCATGGTTGACGATGCCCATCAGATACACCACGCCGTTTTCGGTAAACACTTTGATGTGGTCGCGGTTGAAGGCTTTGCTGCTGAGGAAGCGCCGCTGCACATCGCTGGTCACACCGCTGTCGCTGCTGCGCGCGCCGCTGCTGGATACGCCCGCCACTTCCAGTTCGTTGGCGATGCCTTTCACCGGCGGGATGCCGCCGACCATGCGTTCGATGTCGATCTTGGCCGCGTCGTTCGGCACCTGGCCGGTAATCAGCGCGTAACGGTTGAAGCAAGTGACATGCGCTTGCGCGTTGAATTTGAATTTTTCCGCGATGCGCTGCTGCGCTTTGCTCTCGATATTCTGGTCGTCCAGCACCGTGCCCGGCGTGCGCCGTTCACCGGCTTTAATCACCGAACCCGCACCGCCCGTTTGCGCGCATCCCGCCACCAAACCCGCCAACAACAACCCTATCCATACATTACGCATCACTCACCTCCGAGTAATAAATGATCGATCACATCGCACAAACAATGCAGCGTCAGCAAATGCACTTCCTGCACGCGCGCGGTGCTTTGCGCCGGTACACACAAATGAAAATCTTCAGCCCGCAGCATCGTTCCCATCTTGCCGCCATCACGCCCGGTGAGCGCGATCACCAGCATGTTGCGGTCGTGCGCGGCGGTAATGGCTTCCATTACATTGGGCGAATTGCCGCTGGTGGAAATGGCGATCAGCGCGTCGCCTTCCATGCCCAGCGCGCGCACTTGTTTGGAAAAAATCAGTTTGTAATCGTAGTCGTTGGCGATGGAAGTCAGCACCGAGCTGTCGGTGGTGAGCGCCACGGCGGGCAGGCCGGGACGCTCCACTTCAAAACGGTTGATGAGCTCCGCCGCAAAATGTTGCGCGTCCGCCGCCGAACCGCCGTTGCCACAAATCAAAATCTTGCCGTCGTGCAACAGACAGTTGACCAAGGCTTGCGCCGCTTCGGCGATGGGTTTGGCCAATACTTTTTTGCTTTGCAGCTTGATCTCGGCGCTGTCGTCGAAAAGTTTGCTGACGCGTTTGGTGAGTGTCATATCCCGCTTGCTGAGAATTTGGATGCGCCGAATTCTACCTTAAACCCGGATTGTCCATTCGTTGTAGGTCGGGTTTCAACCCGACATGTCGGGCTAAAGCCCGACCTACAGCTCGAATGCGTTCTTTATCCACTCGATGCCGTCCTTACCCTCCGCCGAGGCCAGCAGCACCGCGTCAAAACGGCAAGGCGGAATGCGCGGCAAAGCGGAGAGGTAATGTTGGGCAGCGCGGATAAGCTTGGCTTGTTTGTGGCGGTCGATGCTGGCTGCCGCACCGCCGAAATCGCTGCGGCTGCGCAGGCGCACTTCGGCAAACACCAGCATGTCGCCGTCGCGCAGGATCAAATCAATCTCGCCCATACGGCAGCGGTAGTTGGCTTGCACCAGTTGCAAGCCCTGCTGTTGCAAATAACGCGCGGCGGTTTGTTCGGCCTGCGCGCCGGGTTTCATTTCTTGGGCTGGCTTTCGTCAACAGGCGGCGGCTGATATTGCGCGGGCAGATTCTTGCTGTCCAGCGCGTAACCCTGACCCTGGCGCAACACCGACGGCAAGGCATCGCGCTCCAGCAAATGGTCGTTCAGATACAGTTTGCCGGTTACCCCGTCCAGTGGCAAAGCGCCGAGCGTGTCGTGTTTGTAAATCACTTGCAACATACGGTAAGCGTCGATGCCCAGCGCATACAGGCGTTCCATGTCCAGCGTCAGCGGCGGCACGGCGCGCGGATAAACCATCACCGCCGCATGCTCGGGCTGGATCACCCAGGGCATTTCCACAAAACGCACTTCGGCCAGATCGTAATTAATCATGTTGTTGGCGTTGCCCGCATAGATTTGCGAGGTGGCATACACCGGCAATAACGTGGTGATGTAGGGGCGCATCAGCCGCGCCGGTTCGACTTCCGCCGCGAGGAACACCATGTTGCCGGGCGTAGTGTCCAGCAAACGCAGCGGCGCGGGATCGCCGGCATAAACGATCTCGGGCTGTAGCGTGCCGCCCCCGCGCTTCCACCTCTCGGCAAACGCCAGCGCCAGCCGTTTGGACAAGTAGGTATCGGTGCGCACCACGATAGCGTTCAACATGCCCGCCTTGGCGGCCAGATGCGCCACATGGCGCGCTTCTTGTTCGCCCGGTAAACCGAAGAAATACAGTTGGTCGGTGCGCTTGGATTCGATCACGTTCAACGCCAGCGTGGGTACGCTCAGGCTGGTGTTCTCCGCCAGCGCGGCCACGCCGTTACGTGTGAGCGGGCCTGCCACGGCCACCGCTCCCGTCGTGATGGCTTGCTGGTACAGCGCCTTGATTTCGATTTTCTCGTCGTTGGCGGGATAAACACGGATCGGGAAGGGGCTTCTTTGCATGGTTGCCGCCGCGACAAAACCCTGCTGCACGGCTTCGGCCGCCTTGCCGAAGACGGGCGAATTCAAGGGCAGAATCAGCGCGATATGCGCTTCGACGGTCGCCCCGTCGATGGCGGGCGCAACGGTCAACACCACTGGCGGCGGCTCGGCCACCGCGCCGGTTTCCACGGAAGGCTGCGCGGCGGGTGCAGGCGCGGCGACCGGTTCCACCGGAGCGGGCGGGGTTGGTGTCGGTGCAGTGGCGCAGCCAAACATGCTCACGTATAGTGCGGCGAGCAAAATCCCGCGCGACCATTTCATTACAGAGGCAAAAGTTTGCATATCGAAACCAGGCAAAAATTGGAGTGCGCATTATATGTAGTCGCCACCCCGATTGGAAATCTTAGTGACATCACCCTGCGCGCGCTGCAAGTGCTGGGCGCTGCCGATGTAATCGCGGCGGAAGACACGCGCAACAGCAAACACCTGCTGCAACACCACGGCATCACCGACACGCGCCTGCTGGCGCTGCACCAGCACAACGAGCGCGGCGCGGCGGAAAAAGTCATCGCGCTGTTGCAACAGGGGCAAAGCGTGGCGCTGGTGACCGATGCCGGAACCCCAGCGGTGAGCGATCCCGGCGCAGT
>JAGVNQ010000151.1 GCA_020053195.1 Sideroxydans sp. | reverse complement strand
GTGGAAGCAGTGCGCGCGGCGGGCTTCCGCGTCATTCCCATTCCCGGCGCTTCCGCCGCCGTCGCCGCGCTATCCGCTTCCGGCTTGGCCACACCGCATTTTCTGTTCTACGGTTTTCTGCCGAACAAATCCGGCGCGCGGCGCACGGCGCTGCAAACGCTGATCGAACATCCCTACACGCTGGTGTTTTACGAAGCGCCGCACCGCATTCTGGAATGCGCGGAAGATTTGCACGCGGTGTTCGGCGACGAGCGCGAAATCGTGTTTGCGCGCGAAATCACCAAACTGTTCGAAAGCATCCACCGCTGCAAATTGGGCGAAGCGCTGGACTGGCTGCACAGCGACCCCAACAATTTGCGCGGTGAATTTGTGTTGCTGCTGTCGGGCGCATTGCCACACGAAGGACTGGATGCCGAAGTCGAGCGCACGCTGGTATTGCTGCTGCAAGAACTGCCGCTGAAACAAGCGGTGCAACTCGCAGTGAAAATCACCGGCGCGGGCAAGAACGAGTTGTACCAGCGTGCGTTGGTGCTGAAAGCCGAAGGTGAATGATGTCAAAACATGACATAAATTTCTCACGCGGAGACGCGGAGGGCGCGGAGATTATTGGCTTTCACCCCGCTTTGTTTTTCTCTGCGTCTCCGCGCCTCCGCGTGAAACCTTGTTTGGTTGAATAATGCATAAATGCCCCCGATTTTGTTTTCCAACATTGCTGATAATATTATCGACATGAAAACACTAACCCTCACCCGCCCCGACGACTGGCATCTGCACCTGCGCGATGGCGCATTGATGCAATCCGTCCTGCCCGACACCGCGCGCCAATTCGCCCGCGCCATCGTCATGCCCAACCTCAGACCGCCCGTCACCACCACGGCACAAGCACTGGAATACCGCGCACGCATCCTCGCCGCGTTGCCCGCAGGCATGCAGTTCCAACCGCTGATGACGCTCTACCTCACCGATAACACCAATGCGGAAGAGATACGCCAAGCCAAGCAAAGCGGCGTGGTGCATGCAGTAAAACTGTACCCCGCAGGCGCAACCACCAACTCCGACGCGGGCGTGACTGACCTGCGCAAAACCTACGCCGCGCTGGAAGAAATGCAACGCTGCAGCCTGCCGCTGCTGGTACACGGCGAAGTGACCAGCGCCGACATCGACATCTTCGACCGCGAATCCGTGTTCATTGAACGCGTGCTGCAACCGCTGCTAAAAGATTTGCCCGAGCTGCGCGTGGTGTTCGAACACATCACCACCAGCGAAGCCGCGCAGTTCGTCACCAGCGCGCCGGACACCATCGCCGCCACCCTCACCCCGCAACACCTGTTGTACAACCGCAACGCCATGCTGGTCGGCGGCATCCGCCCGCACTACTACTGCCTGCCCATCCTCAAACGCGAAACGCACCGCGAGGCCTTGGTCAAAGCCGCCACCAGCGGCAACCAAAAATTCTTCCTCGGCACCGACAGCGCCCCACACGCCCAACACACCAAAGAAAACGCCTGCGGCTGCGCCGGATGCTACAGCGCGCTTTGCGCCATCGAGCTGTATGCGGAAGTCTTTGAAGCAGCGGGCGCGTTGGATAAGCTGGAGGGATTCGCTAGTTTTTATGGCGCGGATTATTATGGATTGGCGCGTAATACAGAGATCATCACACTGCGGCGCGAAGAGTGGCAAGTGCCTGCTTCAGTTGGATTCGGTGAGCATCAACTCGTGCCGTTAAGGGCGGGGGAAATGATGAAGTGGAAGTTGGAGTGTTAATTACGCAATTTCATGGAGAAGCAAATGGATCTTAAAGAGTTTGTTTCTGAAACATTGCTCGCAATTATTGGTGGCGTAGCTGATGCTCAGCAAAAGGCAAAAGTGCTAAGTGCACACGTGAATCCCGGCGGCTTAACGAGAAACATAAGAAACGTTGAAAATAATGCTGTATGGGATAACTCCACAAATAACTATGCACAACAAGTATCCTTTGATGTTGCTATTACAGCTGAAGACTCAGCTACGGGTGGAGCAAAAGTACGGGTGTTATCGGGTATTTTAGGTGGCGACATTGGCGGTGAAAAAGGCAACAAGAACGTAATCGCGAGTAGAGTTCAATTTTCCGTTCCTGTTCTACTTCCCGCACAGGTTATCGAAAAACCTAATGCTAGGATAAGCGTAAAACCACGCGACTGACGAAATATTGGTGGACTGGCTCGAATTAAATTCCCGTAATTATTCTGCTATCCTTTATCAAACTATTTATTCGGAGTCCTCAAATGCCAACAACCATTGAAGCATTAGAAATGTCGGTTCAAAGCCTGCCGCCTTCCGAACTCGCCAAGTTCCGCAGTTGGTTCGTCGAGTTTGATGCGTCGCGCTGGGATGCGCAGATTGAAGCGGATGCGGCAGCGGGTAAGTTGAATGCACTGGCGGAAGCTGCCTTGTCTGAATTTCGCAGCGGCAAGGCGCGCGAGCTTTGAAGCATTTCGCTTCATCCAAATTCTGGGCGTGTTTTGATTCGCTGCCAGCCGAAATTCAGCAGCTTGCCCGACGCAATTTCGACTTGCTAAAACAAAATCCGTCGCATCCTTCTTTGCAGTTCAAACCCATTTGCTCCAATCGTTTTCGTAGCGTTCGCGTCGGCCTGTATTACCGGGCTTTGGGAGTGCCTGTTGAAAATGATGTGCAATGGTTTTGGATTGGTAGCCATGCCGATTATGATCGACTGATTCGTTAATTTATTGAGTGCCCAAACATGACCGTATCCTCGTACCTCAACACCTCCCCCGTCCTCGGCGAACGTGTCTATCTTCACCCTTCCTGCCAGGTCATCGGCGATGTGACACTCGGCGACGACAGTTCGGTCTGGTGCAACACGGTGTTGCGCGGGGATGTGAACCGCATCGTGATCGGGCGCGGGACGAATGTGCAGGATTTGACCATGGGGCATGTGTCGCACAAGACGGCGGATAAACCCGAAGGTTCGCCGCTCATCATCGGCGATTATGTGACCATAGGCCATTCGGTGATTCTGCACGGTTGCACCATCGGCAACGAATGTTTGATCGGCATGGGTTGTCTCATCATGGACGATGTGGTGATTCCAGACCGGGTGATGATTGGCGCGGGCAGCTTGGTGTCGCCGGGCAAGACGCTGGAAAGCGGCATGTTGTATATGGGCCGTCCGGCCAAGGCGGTGCGCGCGCTAAGTGAGGAGGAGATCGCCAAGCTGAAATATTCCGCCGAGCATTACGTGAAAGTAAAGAACGATTATCTGGACGAAGCGGAACCGCTAGTAGAAAGAATGCGCAGATGAACAGCAGCAATTTTGCAGAAGATCCCCGCAGCAAATTGAATCAGGAAACGTCGCGCATCAGTTGGCGCGAGTTGCAGCGTTTTTTTGCCAGCGGGGCGGCGATTGCGGTGAGTGCGGAGCTAGATTTGATCGAGGTGGGATTTCAAATCTCCGCCGACAATCGGCAGCAAGTGGCGCAGTGGTTGCAAGCCGAACAAGTCGCGCCGGTGTCGGATGAGCAGGCGCTGGCCTGGTATGAGGCCGACACCATGGTGTGGGCTGTGGTGGTTAGCCCATATGTGTTGGTGCAGGTGGCAGAAAAATCTCAGTGAACTGCTTGTAGATGCCCGTCAATAGGCGATCCGCATCATGCGACGCATGAAGAACGCCTATTGACGGGCATCTTCACGGGGTTGGGGGTTGTAGGAGCGAGCTTGCTCGCGAACAATTCAAAAATATTCGCGAGCAAGCTCGCTCCTACAGC
>JAGVNQ010000203.1 GCA_020053195.1 Sideroxydans sp. | reverse complement strand
CGCCGCGCCGCGCGGCCATGTTGTTGCCGAGGGTGCGCAATTGGCGCGGGTTCAGAATCGTGGCGGCCAGCGGCAACAGTTGCCCGTTTTCGATGACGATGTGTTGCACGTGAACTTCGATAAATTTCACCGCGATTTTTTTTTCCAGTTTGGCGGAGCGAGCTTCGGCGATGTCCAGCAGCGGCGGGCGCAGGCGTTGCCATGCGGCATCCATGCCCATGTGTTCGTTCTGCAATTGCGCGATGAGCGCGCGCGCGGCAGGGTTGCGCGTGGCGAGCAGATGCGGAAACAAATCGCGCTCCTCGTCTTCGTGGTGATGCCGCCCGGCAGTGTCGAAATAGCGCAGGATGGCTTGCGCGGCCTGACCGGCCTGCACGTCGTTGCCGTGGACGGGCAGATGTTCCATCAACTTGCGCAACGTGTCGCATTGCGCTTCGATTCTGCCGTGGCAGGCGAGCAGCATTTCCAGCGGGTCATCGAATCCGGGGGCGACAGCGCCATTGAGCAGTGAGTTCATGTCTGGCCTTTCAGTTGAATCGAAAATATATGCCACAGAGTACACAGAGATCACAGAGAAAAACAGCGGTATCACGAGAGCAATTCACTTTTTTGCAAAGTCCGCGAAATGTGGAATAACTATTTCTTGCTCTGTGTCCTCTGTGATCTCTGTGGCTTGATGTTGAAATTGTTCAGGTTGATAGCAACGGGTTGTGTGTGATGGCAACCGCGACGATGTAGAAGAATACAGCCTGCGCGCAAAGCCAGGCAACAAAACGCGTGCGCCACGTTTGGCCGAAGCGGAAGGCCAGCATGCCGAGCCCGATATAGAGCAACAGCGCGCAAATTTTGGCGGCCAGCCAGGGCGCGTTGGCGGGCGAGTAACCCAGTTGCCACGCGAGGGCGATGGCGCTCGCCAGCAGCAGACTATCCACCGTGTGCGGCGCGATTTTTACCCAGCGCTGGCGCATGACGGGTGAGCCGCGCAACAGCCAGTAACCGCGCAAAAAGAACAGGCTGAAACTGGCGGTGACGCAACTGACGTGAACGATTTTGAGCGCGAGCATGTCGGACTATTTTAGTTTTGCTTCCAGCCGCGCCCTGGCATGTTCCTGCGCACTGGCATACACCGCTGTCAGGTCGTCAATACTAATGTCCAGTGCGCTGTCCATTTGCGTTACCGCCCACGCGATGTCTTGCTGTTCGGCCACGATGATCGGTTCGCGCTTGGGCGGAGCCGGTTTGGCCGCTTGCATCGGATAATGCCGATGCGGCAGCGCGCCGTTAATGAGCAAGGCCAGCAGCAGCATGATGACGGCATTGGCGATCACGATCAGCGCCACCCAGTGCCAGCCCATTTGCTGGAACTGCGCCGCGCCCAGCACCAATGTCAATGCGGTGGCGGCACCCGGCGGGTGCAGGCAATTCAAAACATACATCAGAAAAATGGCCGCGCCGACTGCGATTCCGGCGGCGATGGGTGCGTCGCCTATCAATAACACGCACAGCCATCCGGCGAGTGCCGAAACGAAATGGCCGCCGACCAGATTCCACGGTTGCGCCAACGGGCTGTGCGGCACGGCGTATAGCAACACGGCGGAAGCCGCCATGGAAGCCAGCAACAGCAACGGGTATTCGGGATGCGGCAACCAGTGCAGCGTTTGCGCCAGCACAAAAATGGCGAGCCCGCCTGCCAAGCCGCTACGCAATTTTTCTGCGAGCGTGATGGGCGGATTGTGCGGAATAAAAGAATTCAAGTAATTGCCGAAATTCATATTGCTTCCCCGATGAAAAAGCGTCGCACCAATGCGCAGATACCGATTGTGCCGCAAGCGGGGTAGTTCGCGCCTTGACTTTGCGCAAGAAAATGAATGGCTCTGTCGCGCCAAGTTTTTGGTGTGCCACGCAATATAGCCACACTATTGTTGTGGAAAAGCGCGCATATTTGGCGTGCTACACTCGCGCCACCAAGGGAAAAAGCCGGAAGGTTTATATCTGTCATTTCACTTTGGGAGCATGGCAACTTTGTATCATTTTCAATTTGGGTTGTCGGCTTTGGGCGGTGGTTTATTAAAAAAATAACGGGGGTATTTGTGATGAAAAAGGCATTTAAGGGAGCCGTTCTATCGGCATGCGCAGCGTTTTTCGGTCTGTCACTTTCGGGCGCGGCATCGGCTGCCGATGTGGCCAAACTGGTTGAACCTT
Source organism: Sideroxydans sp. (assembly GCA_020053195.1). GTDB lineage: Bacteria > Pseudomonadota > Gammaproteobacteria > Burkholderiales > Gallionellaceae > Sideroxyarcus. The sequence continues at coordinate 5,343 of JAGVNQ010000203.1, read as the reverse complement.
GTTTCGCTTGCCACGGCAATAACGGGGTCAGTAATTCACCAAACATTCCGACCATCGCCAGTTATTCCGAGGAATATATGGAACGTACACTGGTTCGCTACCAGAAGAAGGAACGTCCCTGCGTCGAATCAGAAATCCAGTCTGGCAGCAAGAAGGGCAACAAGTCCGACATGTGCAAAAGCGTGAAGGATTTGAGCGAAAGCGACATCAAACAAATCGCCGAGTTTTTTGTGGGACAAACCTTCGTGCGCGGCGCTCAGCCGTTTGATGCCGCGCTGGCCAAGAAAGGCCGCTCCATCCACAAAAAACGTTGCGAAAATTGCCATACCGAAGAAGGCAGTTTGTCCAGCGACCATGGCGGCATTCTGGCCGGACAAAAAACCGCCTACCTCAGACAGCAACTCGGTTTCTTCAAGGACGGCAAACGCCCCATCCCCAAGAAAATGGCTCCCAAGCTGGAACCACTCGAAAGCGCGGATTTTGAAGCGCTGTTGAACTTCTACGCCAGTCTGCAATAAACGGGATTTTTGCCAGTGCGGCAGGGCGCGGCGGGTAAACACCTGCCGCGTTTTGTTCCAAAAAAAGGGGAGCGCCATGAATCTGAAGCAAACCATCAACGGCTGGTGGAAAACGTTAAACAGCCCGACCTCGCGGTATTCCTTGCTCGTCCTGTTGGGCGGCGGTTTTTTCGCCGGCATCATTTTCTGGGGCGGCTTCAACACCGCCATGGAAGCCACCAACCAGTTGGAGTTTTGTATCTCCTGCCACGAAATGCGCGACACGGTGTATGAGGAATACAAAAAGTCCGTGCATTACTCCAACCGCACCGGCGTGCGCGCAATTTGTTCCGACTGCCACGTACCCAAAGACTGGGTCCACAAAATGAAACGCAAGATTCAGGCGAGCGGCGAGTTGTGGGGCAAGTTGACGGGCACCATCGACACCAAGGAAAAATTTGAAGCCAAACGTCTGGAGTTGGCCAAGCACGAATGGGCGCGCATGAAAGCCTCCGATTCGCGCGAATGCCGCAACTGCCACAGCTACGACGGCATGAACCCGAAAGTGCAGGACGAGAGCGCCAGCCAGAAACACTTGCAGGCCATCAAGTCCGACCCGAAGAAAACCTGTATCGACTGCCACAAAGGCATCACGCACGAATTGCCGGAAGAGCCGGAAGAAGAGTGATCTGCTTGCGTAATAGGTAATTTGCCCCCAACAAAAAGCCCGCCGGATTTCGGCGGGCTTTTTGTTGGTCTATTTGTTGCCCACGTCGCGCCACAAACGCATCAGGTGCAGCGAGACATTGAGCGAAACGCGGGCGAAATCGCCGTTGTTCAGTTCCTGTTCCGCCTCGATGAGTTTGCCGTCCAATGCGAGATTGAGCGTGTGTCCGGCACAGCGGTGGAAATGCGTGTGGTGAGCCAGTATCTTGCCGAATTCGGGATGGTCGCCGAATCGACGCTTGCCTTCGCCGTTCAGCCACTTGCCCAGTTCGCACAAATCATCCCGCGACACGGTGTTCGGGTCGATGACTTCGGTTCCGCTGCCGTCGATGGCTCCCTTGAGGCGGTTTTTCCATTTGATGTGCGCTTCAATGGCCGTTTTGACGTTCAGCCCAGCGATTTCTTCCGAAGCATCTTCTTTGATTTCGGCAAACCCTTTTTCATTGCCGCCCACAAACGATTTCCACCAAGCCATCGCATGCTCCCCAGTATTTGTTACAGTGAAGTTACCCAATCAGTGTTACGCAGATATGACATTAGCATTATATATACCAATGCCGTAAATAAGGTCTGGGGTGAATGCACCGTTCAATAATTGCGACTTTCCTGTGCGATGATTGGCAAGTGTCGCACCGCGCTGGTGCTTTTTCATCCCAATCAAAAATGAGCCACATTGTATTGTTCAACAAACCGTATGGCGTGATCTGCCAGTTCAGCCGCGACGGCTTACATCCTACGCTGGCGGATTACATCAAAATTCCCGATGTATATGCGGCGGGTCGCCTGGATACCGATAGCGAAGGATTGTTGCTGCTGACCGACGATGGCAAGTTGCAACACCGTATCACCGACCCGAAACACAAACTGCCCAAAACCTATTGGGTGCAAGTGGAAGGCGTGCCGGACGAACAGGCGCTGGAGAAATTGCGGCGTGGCGTGACGCTCAACGACGGCCTCACGCTTCCTGCCGCAGCGCAACTGATGGATGAGCCGGACAACTTGTGGCCGCGCGATCCACCCGTGCGTTTTCGCCAAAACATCCCGACCCGCTGGCTGACACTCACCATCCGCGAAGGCCGCAACCGCCAAGTGCGGCGCATGACAGCGGCGGTGGGCTTCCCCACGCTGCGCCTGATCCGCTATGCCATCGGCGAGTGGAATCTGGACGGATTGAAGTCCGGCGAATTTCGTAGGTCGGGCTATAGCCCGACAAGCCAGCCCTGAAATTGTCCAAGCTGTCGGGATAAGTCCCGACCTACAGCTAATGTATAATGCGCGCCTTTCCGATTTTGAGACCCAATCATGCCTATTTATGAATATCGTTGCAGCAGTTGCGGCACACAAAAGGACGTGATGCAAAAAATCAGCGATGCCCCGCTGACGACTTGTCCCGAGTGCCATCAGGAAACGTTTGCCAAGCAACTCAGCGCGGCCGGTTTCCAGCTTAAAGGTAGCGGCTATTACGCCACCGACTTCAAGAACAAACCGGCTCCCGCGTGCGAGCCATCGGCCTGCGCCAGCTGCCCGTCGGCGGGATTGCATTCGTGAAGAAATACCTGCTCACCGGCTTGCTGGTGTGGGTTCCGCTGGGCATCACCCTGTGGGTAATCAACCTCATCATCGGCACGCTGGATCTGACCTTGAGCCTGTTGCCCGAGCATTGGCATCCCGACGAATTGTTCGGTATGCACATTCCCGGCTTGGGGGTGATTTTGACCGTGGTGGTGGTGCTGACCACCGGCCTGTTGGTGCGCAATGTGTTCGGCCAGCGTTTGTTGACCTATTGGGATCGCATGTTGCGCCGCATCCCGTTTGTGAATGCGATCTACAACAGCGTCAAACAAGTCAGCGACACGCTGTTGTCGGAAAGCGGTAACGCCTTCCGCAAAGTGTTGCTGGTGCGTTACCCGCATCCCGATGCGTGGTCGCTGGCGTTTCTGACCAGCACGCCTGCCGAAGTGACGCGCAAACTGGGCAGCGACGAATATGTCGGCGTGTTCGTGCCGACCACGCCCAGCCCGGTGAACGGGTTTTATTTCTACGTGAAAAAATCCGAGACCATCGAACTGGACATCAGCGTGGACTCAGCTTTCAAAGCCATCGTGTCGATGGGTGTGGTGGTTACGCCTGAAGCGGCGGCTCGGTTCAACCAAACCAAATAAATTTAGCCACGGATACACACGGATGAAACACGGATTAAAAACACTTCTGTTTGCAGATGCGTGGCTGTCATACGGAAGCAAATCGAGCATGGTGTATTGCTTGGTTTTATCCGTGTTCCATCCGTGTGTATCCGTGGCTAAATAAAATTTTTCTTTTTGTAATTTTCAGAATCACTATCTCACTATGCGAACTCATTACTGCGGACAACTCAACGTTACCAACCTCGGCCAAACCGTTACTTTGTGCGGCTGGTCGCATCGCCGCCGCGACCACGGCGGGGTGATTTTTATTGACTTGCGCGACCGCGAGGGTCTGGCGCAAGTGGTGTGCGACCCGGATAGGGCCGACATGTTTGCCGTGGCCGAATCGGTGCGCAACGAATATGTGCTGAAAATCACCGGGCGTGTGCGCCGCCGCCCCGAAGGCACCGAGAACAAAAACATCCCCAGCGGCGAAGTCGAAATCCTGTGCCACGAGATCGAAGTGCTGAACGTCTCGGTCACGCCGCCGTTCCAGTTGGACGACGAGAACCTGTCCGAAAACGTGCGCCTGACCCATCGCGTGATCGACCTGCGCCGCCCGCAGATGCAGCACAACATGATGCTGCGTTACAAGACCACACGCGCTTTCCGCCGCTTCCTCGACGACAAAGGCTTCATCGACATCGAAACACCGATGCTGACCAAATCCACACCGGAAGGCGCACGTGATTACCTCGTGCCGTCGCGCGTGCATGCCGGCGAATTTTTCGCCTTGCCGCAGTCGCCGCAACTGTTCAAACAGATGCTGATGGTGGCGGGTTTCGACCGTTATTACCAGATCACCAAATGTTTCCGCGACGAAGACTTGCGCGCTGACCGCCAGCCCGAATTCACCCAGGTGGATATTGAAACTTCGTTCATGGACGAAGAACAGATCATGGTGATGATGGAAGAAATGATCCGCGTCGTGTTCAAGGAATCGCTCAACGTTTTGTTGCCCAACCCGTTCCCGCGCATGAGCTATGCCGAAGCGATGAACCGTTACGGTTCGGACAAGCCGGACATGCGCGTCACGCTGGAAATCACCGACGTGACCGATGCCGTGAAAGACGTGGCGTTCAAGGTGTTTGCCGGTGTGGCGAATTCTGAAAACGGTCGCGTGGCTGCCTTGCGCGTGCCTAACGGCGGCGCGTTCACGCGCGGCGAGATCGACGACTACACCAAGTTCGTCACCATCTACGGCGCGAAGGGCTTGGCTTACATCAAGGTCAACGACATCACGCAACTGAACGAGACCGGATTGCAATCGCCCATCGTCAAAAACCTGCACGCAGCAGCGCTGAAAACCATCATCGAACGCACAGGTGCTGCAAACGGCGACATCATTTTCTTCGGCGCAGACAAGACCAAAATCGTCAACGACGCGTTGGGCGCGCTGCGCACCAAGATCGGCCACGAAAAAGGCCATCTCAACGGAAAAGCGTGGGAGCCGCTGTGGGTGGTTGACTTCCCCATGTTCGAATACGACGAAGAAGGCAAACGCTGGAACGCCTGCCACCACCCGTTCACCGCGCCCAAGGACGAACATCTGTCCATGCTGGAAAGCGATCCGGGCAAGTGCCTGGCCAAAGCCTACGATCTCGCCCTGAACGGTTCAGAAATCGGCGGCGGCTCGGTGCGTATCCACAAGGAAGTGGTGCAAAGCCAAGTGTTCCGCGCGCTCAACATCGGCGCGGAAGAAGCCCAACTCAAATTCGGCTTCCTGCTCGACGCGCTGCAATACGGCGCGCCCCCGCACGGCGGCTTGGCTTTCGGGCTGGATCGCATCGTCACCATGATGACCGGCTCCGAATCCATCCGCGACGTGATCGCCTTCCCCAAGACCCAGCGCGCGCAATGTCTGTTGACCCAAGCGCCGAGTCCGGTGGACGAAAAACAGTTGCGCGAATTGCATATCCGCTTGCGTCAACCGGCGG
>JAGVNQ010000158.1 GCA_020053195.1 Sideroxydans sp. | reverse complement strand
TACAGGCTTCGCCGAATATTGAACAATCCGGTTTTCCCCTCAGAGGTTGGTGGCCAAATGTTCGCCCTGTTTGACGGAAGCGCGTTTGATTTTGCTTTGCGTGGTGGCGCGGCGTTGGGTTGAACGTTTGCTGGCGTAGCGCACCGAGCTGCCGGGCATGATGCTGAAGCGTTGCCCGATACGCAGGCGATGTGTGCCGCGATTCATGGCGATCAGGCTGGCTTGGCTGACATGAAAACGGCGTGCGATGGTGGAGATGGTGTCGCCTTTGCGCACGGTGTAGCTGAAGCCCGACATTTCCTGCACCGCTGTGGCGTGCATATTGAAGGGGGAAAATTCCGCCTCGGCATAATCGTCGTTCACCGGAACCAGCAGGGTTTGCCCGTTGCTTTGGGTGGCATATTTCGACAAGCCATTGGCCGCACGCAGCTTGTCCAGCTGAATATCGAACTGCGCGGCAATTTCGGCGAAGGTTTCGCCCTTGGTGGTTTTGTAGGCGCGCCAGGAAACCAGACGTTGATCGTTTTGTTCCAGATTGGTGCGGAAGGTTGCGACCTTGTCTATGGGGAGCAGAATTACCTCGCTGGTGTCTTGCAGAATCACCGGGCGGTTATGGCCGGGATTCAGCGCCAGAAATTCTTCCATGGAAATGTCGGCCAGTTCCGCCGCCAGTTTCACATCCATCGGCTGCGAGGTGGTCACCACGTCAAAATAGGCTTGGTTGGGAATGTCGGTTAACACGACACCGTATTTCTCGGGGTTGCTGATGATGTTTTTGACCGCAAGCAATTTCGGCACGTAGTTGCGCGTCTCGCGCGGGATACTGATGTGCGAGAAATCGGTGGGTTTGTGTTGTTTGCGGTTTCTGGCCTGAGCACGGGCGACACAGTTTTCGCCGCAGTTGTAGGCGGCCAGCGCCAATTCCCAATCGCCGAACTGGTCGTGCAATTTTTGCAGGTAATCCAGCGCGCCGTTGGTTGCGCTGATGACATCGCGCCGTCCGTCGTACCACCAGTTCTGCTCCATGCCGAAATGTTTGCCGGTGGAAGGGATGAACTGCCAGATGCCGGAGGCACTCGCTACCGAGTTCGCGCCGGGGTTGAATGCGCTCTCGATAATAGGCAGCAGTGCGATTTCGCTCGGCATGCCGCGACGTTCTACTTCTTCCGTGATGTAGAACAGATAACGCTGCGCGCGTTCGCTCATGCGCAGCATATAGGCCGGATGTTTTGCGTACCATTTTTCGTGGCGTTTAACGAGCGGGCTGTTTAACTCGTTCATGGCAAAACCGCTGCGGATGCGTTGCCACACATCTTTTTCGGGCAAGGCAGTTAGAACCGGATAATCAATATTGGTGGTTGCTTCTTGTGCCGATTCCGCCATGCTGAGAGAAGGCAACGTTACGTCAGCGGGTGTTTCAACTACCACTTGCTCCGGCGCGAGAATCATCGCTTCGCGCACGGGAGCCGCAGCTTGAATGAATACAGGCTCATTCGCGACGGCTGCGATTTCAACGGCAAAAACCGACGGAATTGTCAGCGCAGTAAAAAATAAAGACAGCACGGCGTGCCGTGCTGTCTTTGTGGTGTGATGCAGGAGCGGTTCGCTCAACGTATAACCTCTTTCAGTTGTTCAAGAATCGCCGGATTCTCCAAAGTGGATACATCTTGCGTGATTTCTTCGCCCTTGGCAATGGCGCGCAACAAACGACGCATGATTTTGCCGGAGCGAGTCTTGGGCAGATTTTCACCAAAACGGATTTCATCTGGCTTGGCGATGGGGCCAATTTCCTTGCCGACCCAGTTGCGCAACTCTTCCGCCAATTTCTTCGCGGCAGCCGCATCGGCCGGACGCGCGCCTTTCAGCACCACGAACGCCACCACCGCTTCCCCCTTGATTTCGTGCGGTTTGCCGACGATGGCGGCTTCCGCCACCAGCGGGTTGGAAACCAGCGCGGATTCAATTTCCATCGTGCCCAAGCGGTGTCCCGAAACGTTTAACACGTCGTCGATACGACCCATGATCCAGAAATAGCCGTCTTCATCGCGGTGGGCGGAATCACCCGCCAGATACGCCCCCTTCATTTCTTCGGGGAAATATCCTTTCTTGTAACGCTCCGGGTCGCCCCAGATGGTGCGGATTTGTGAGGGGAACGGTTTTTTGATGACGAGGAAGCCGCCGTGCTGGTCGTTCACTTCGTCGCCCGCTTCATTCACGATGGTGGCGATGATGCCGGGCAGCGGCAGCGTGCAGGTGCCGGGTTTGATCGGCATCGCGCCGGGCAGCGGGGCGATCATGTGGCAGCCGGTTTCGGTTTGCCACCAGGTATCGACGATGGGGCAACGTGCCTGACCGACAGTGTTGTAATACCACATCCAGGCTTCCGGGTTGATCGGCTCGCCGACAGTGCCGAGCAAACGCAGCGATGACATATCGTATTGTTTGGGCAATTCGCCGCCCAGTTTAATCAGCGAGCGGATCGCGGTGGGCGCGGTGTAGAAGGTGGTGACTTTATGGTCTTGAATCATCTTCCAGAAACGTCCTGCATCGGGATAAGTCGGCACGCCTTCAAAAATAACTTGAGTCGCGCCCATTGCCAGCGGGCCATAAGCCACGTAGCTGTGGCCGGTAATCCAACCCACGTCAGCGGTACACCAGAAGATGTCGGAGTCTTTGTAATCAAATACCCACTTCATCGAAACCATTGCGCCCAGCAGATAACCGCCGGTGGAATGTTGTACGCCTTTGGGTTTGCCGGTTGAACCGGAGGTGTAGAGGATGAACAGCGGATGCTCCGCGCCTACCCATTCCGGCTCGCACGTGGAAGGCTGGCTGTTGAACAGGTCGTGCCACCAGATGTCGCGCTCGTCGTTCCATGCGGTGTCCATGCCGGTGCGGCGATAGACGATGACGCTGTGTACGCCTTCGCAGCCATCCATGGTCAGTGCATCATCCACTGCGGGTTTGAGCGCCATCGCCTTGCCGCCACGGAACTGGCCGTCGGCGGTGATGACGGCCACAGCCTGTGCGTCGGTGATGCGTTCATGCAGACTCTTGGATGAGAAGCCGCCGAACACCACGGAATGGATGGCACCAATACGTGCGCAGGCTTGCATCGCCACCACGGCTTCCACGCTCATCGGCATATAAACGATGACGCGATCTCCTTTTTTGATGCCGCGAGATTTCAGTCCGTTGGCAAAGTGGCAAACGCGGCCATGTAATTCGCGGTAGCTGACGTTGGTCACCTTGCCGTCGTCGGCTTCGAAGATGATGGCGGTTTTTTCGGGCTGGGTGGCCAGATGTTTGTCGAGACAATTGTAAGAAACGTTCAGTTCGCCGTCTTCAAACCACTTGTAAAAAGGCGCATTGCTTTCGTCCAGTGTCTTGGTGAACGGTTTGTGCCAGAGCAGGGTCTCGCGGGCGAGTTTGGCCCAGAATCCCGCATAGTCCTTGGAAGCCGAATCGCACATCGCGCGGTAACTTTCCATGCCGGATACGTTGGCCTGTTTGACGAAAGCTTCTGAAGGGTTGAATACGCGGTTTTCGTGCATTACGGATTGGATGTTAGACATTGAAATCTCCACAAGTGGTGGTTGTATATTAAAAGCCTGTGACCTGTTTTAAGTCAGAGCCCCATTGGGCGGGGCCTTCGGCACCGGCGATGCTTACCTGCGACTTTTTAAGTTTATCATTTTCGGAATGATTATCTCTCCTGATGTTGTCGAAAACACACAACTCATCGGCGATAAACGTATATAAAGTTGGGCTGGTCTGCACGATGACTATATCCAGTCTTCCTGACAGGAGTCTTACTAAAACCAGGGTTGAAATAGAAGCCGCTGGTCTCGAAGGAGTTGATTGGTGTTCCTGCATGCGACATTCCATTCGTATTGAGCCGTGTTGGCACAACTGTAGTTGTCGTTGCTTTAAAGCGCGCTACGTTTCATTAGTCGTTAAATTATGAAGAGAGATGTTGACGTGGTCGCCGAACTTCTATAAAGTCCGCCCCCTTCCCTGACGCGGGGTGGAGCAGTCTGGCAGCTCGTCGGGCTCATAACCCGAAGGTCGTAGGTTCAAATCCTGCCCCCGCAACCAAAACATCAGGAAACGATTTATATAGTTTTAATGCGGTGTGTTAAAAAAATGAGTTGACGGAAGTTTTTCACTCTATATAATGCGCACCTCTTCGCAGCCAAGGTTGCAGAAGAAAGCGGTAAAAAAGTTCTTTAAAAGATAGAAGAAACAACCGATTAGTGTGGGTATCTGCAC
>JAGVNQ010000044.1 GCA_020053195.1 Sideroxydans sp. | reverse complement strand
CCCATAATCACTTACCTCATCAATCTCGCCGCCCGCCTAATTCGACGGATACACCCCGCTCCGCACATACCTGTGAAAGGATGAATACGGCCACTCAATTACGTTTCGCACATGACCGTGCTTAACCGGGTTGAAATGGATGTAATCCAAATGTCGGCGCAAATCATCGTCGTCACGCAAGGTATGCTCCCAGAAACGGCGCTGCCATATTCCGCGCTCGCCTTTCGCAACACGGCTCGCCGAACGTTGTTCACCTTTGGGCAAGCCGCGCGAAAAAACCGCCTTGATTTTTTTCCAGCGCGTAGGGTAATCGGCATCGTCCTCTGGCAAAGTCCACACGCAATGTAGATGCTCCGGCAACACCACCATGGCAACCAGTTCGAATGGCAATTCACGCTTTACATCCGCCACCGCGTGCCGCAGCAATTCGATGTTGTCCGTCAGCACAGGAGCCGACCGATTCGCGATCACAACCGTGAAGAAAAAGCTTCCTCCTGGAACAAAATTGCGACGGTAGTCGGTCATGTCCGTGCCTTTCCGATGAATATCGTCGATTCACTATGGCGTTTCGTAGTTTCGTAGGATGGGTGGAGCGCAGCGCAACCCATCGAATGTAATCCATCATCACCTTGGTTTTGATGGGTTGCGCTACGCTCCACCCATCCTACCTGTAATCAACGTTGGGATAAGGGCACAAAATCCCGCCTAGTTGCGCCTTGATACAACTGGCGCGGCCTGCCGATCTTGTGCTCGGTGTCTGCCAGCATTTCGTTCCATTGCGAGATCCAACCCACGGTACGCGCCACGGCGAAGATCACGGTGAACATATTGACCGGGATGCCCAGCGCGCGCAGCACGATGCCGGAATAGAAGTCCACGTTGGGGTACAGTTTGTGGTCGATGAAATACGGATCGCTCAAGGCCACGCGCTCCAGTTCCATCGCCAGCTCGAACAGTTTGTGGTTTTCCAGCTTGAGTTCCTTCAGCACTTCGTAACAGGTCTCGCGCATCACCGCCGCGCGCGGGTCCATATTTTTATACACGCGGTGGCCGAAGCCCATCAGGCGGTATTTTTTGTCTTTCACGCCTTGCACATATTCCTTCACGCGCGAAATGTCGCCGACTTCTTCCAGCATTTTCAGCGCGGCTTCGTTCGCGCCGCCGTGCGCCGGGCCCCACAATGCGGCGATGCCGGAGGCGATACAGGCGAACGGATTCGCACCGCTGGAACCGGCCAGACGCACGGTGGAAGTGGAAGCGTTCTGCTCGTGATCGGCATGCAGAATCAGAATGCGATCCAGCGCGCGCACCAGCACCGGGTTCGGTTTGTATTCCTCGGTGGGTGTGGCAAACATCATGTACATGAGGTTTTCCGCGTAGCTGAATTTGTTCTGCGGATACATGAACGGCTGGCCGCTATAGTATTTGTGCGCCATCGCCGCGATGGTCGGCACTTTCGCCAACATGCGCATCGCCGACAGCTCGCGGTGCGCCGGGTTTTCGATGTCCAGCGAGTCGTGATAGAACGCCGACAGCGCGCCCACCACACCCACCATCACTGCCATCGGGTGCGCGTCGCGGCGGAAGCCGTTGTAGAAACGCGCCAACTGTTCATGCACCATGGTGTGGCGCGTCATGCGTTTGGAGAACGCCTCATGTTGAGCGGCATCCGGCAATTCACCGTTCAGCAGCAAATAGCTGACTTCGAGAAAGTTGGAACTCTTCGCCAGTTGCTCGATGGGATAACCCCGGTAATACAACAACCCGGCATCACCGTCGATGAAAGTAATTTTTGAGGTACAACTCGATGTGGAAAAAAAGGCGGGGTCGTAAGTGAATATGCCCAGTTTGCCCAAGCCCCGGATGTCAACCACATCCGACCCCAGCGTACCGGACAGGATAGGCAGTTCGAGAGTGCGTCCATCATCCAGAGTTAGTGTTGCGACACGTTTGGTTTCCATATTCTCACCTCGTTGTTTTATGTATTGTTCAACAAAAAAATCTATTCGAACCGAACTTGCTCCTTCCCTCTTGCAGGGGGAAGGTTGGGATGGGGGTAGAGTGGTGAAACCATAACGTTTCTACCCCCACCCTAGCCCTCCCCCTGCAAGGGGGAGGGGACGTGATGGCTAAGAATTACTTTGTTCAAGCTTCTTTCAACCATCCCAACACCACACGCTGATGCGCATGCGCCGGTTCTTTTTTGCCGGTAATCACATCCCACAGTTCCGTGTCCGGCATATCCAGCAACTCATCAAAAACCACCCGCTGTTCGTGATCCATCGACGGGTAGCGCTGTTCGATAAACCGCCCTAACACGATGTCCAGCTCCAGCAAACCACGCCGACAACGCCAGCGCACGCGCTGCATGAAGGCTGGATCGAGGATTGGGGATTGAGGATTGAGCAAAGCCGCTTCACTGCTCCTCATGTTATCCCTCCCGAAAAATTCAAAAATACGACTCAATGGGAAGCCAACACCCACAGGGTGCAAGAACCTCTGCGAGGTAAATACGGGCATCTACAGAAGGTACATAACGTAGATCGCCTATTCATGCGCTTCTTCAAGCAGGTAGCCTGTTAAAAACCGGTTTTAGCGCAAAAACTCAATCCTCAAACTACCCGCTTCACCATCATGTCCTTGATCTTGCCGATGGCTTCCGTCGGGTTCAGTTCCTTGGGACACACATCGACGCAGTTCATGATGGTATGGCAGCGGAATAAGCGGTACGGGTCTTCCAGATTATCCAGCCGCGCCACCGTGTCCTGATCGCGCGTGTCGGCGATGAAACGGTAGGCTTGCAACAGTCCGGCGGGGCCTACGAATTTGTCCGGGTTCCACCAGAACGAAGGACACGCCGTGGTGCAGCATCCGCACAAAATACATTCATACAACCCGTCCAGCTCGGCGCGCGCTTGCGGCGATTGCAGGCGCTCGGTTTCCGGCGGCGGGTCGTTGTTCACCAAATACGGTTTGATCGAGTGGTACTGCTTGAAAAACTGCGTCATATCCACGATCAAGTCGCGGATGATGGGCAGCCCCGGCAACGGGCGGATTTCGATCGGCTGTTTGAGCGAAGACAGCGAAGTGATACACGCCAGACCGTTCTTGCCGTTGATGTTCATCGCATCCGAACCGCACACGCCTTCGCGGCAGGATTTGCGGAAACCGAGACTGTCGTCCTGTTGCTTCAGCAACATCAGCGCATCCAGCAACATCGCATCGCCCGCCTGCAAATCCAGATCGAAATCCTGCATGTACGGCGCGGCATCCGTGTCGGGGTTGTAGCGGTAGATTTTGAATTTCATCTGATTTCAAACCTCAAAAACATGTTCCGTAGGTTGGATAAAGCGCAGCGT
>JAGVNQ010000187.1 GCA_020053195.1 Sideroxydans sp. | reverse complement strand
GCGCTGCGGGCGGGTGCGGGGGCGGATGAGTGGTCATCGGCCACTTCAAAACTGCCGCCGCTGCTGCCGGATTTGCTGCCCAGCATTTTCATTTCGTTGACGACGATCTCGCTGATGTAACGATCTTTGCCTTCTTTGTCCTGGTATTTACGATTCTGGATGCGGCCTTCGACGTAAATCAGCGAACCTTTCTTCAGATACTCTCCGGCGATCTCGGCCAGGCGGCGATACATCACCAGATTGTGCCATTCGGTGCGTTCCTGCTTCTCGCCGTTTTTGTCTTTGTAGTTTTCCGAAGTCGCCAGCGAAACGTTGGTCACCGCTTCGCCGTTGGTCATGTAACGGGTCTCCGGGTCTTTGCCCAAACGCCCGATCAGAATTGCTTTGTTCACTGTCATCTCATTCCCCTTTAACTAAATGTTCAACCGCATCTTCATCAAACCCGCTCATTTCCACTTTGAGACAGGCGATTTGTTCGTTGGCCACGACCAGCACTTCGCGCACCCCGCGCAATTGTGCCAGAGACAGGCGCAATTTGCCCGCCGCATCTTCGCCCATTTGCGGCAGGTGGTACATCTTGGTCAACAGCGCTTGCGGCGCGCGCATGCTGGAGGCCACCACCAGCCACAACAGCAGCATGCCCACCGCAAACAGCAGCACCGCGTTGCCACCGTAAACTTGCATCAACAAGCCGCCCATGGCCGAGCCGAAAAATGCGCCGAGAAACTGCACGCTGCTGAACACGCCCATGGCTGTGCCTTTGGCGGCCAGCGGCGCGATTTTGCTGACGATGGATGGTTGCGTCGCTTCCAGCACGTTGAACGCGGTGAAGAACAGCAGCAAGGCAAGCGCCACACTCCACACGCTGCCCTGAAAAAACAGGATGGAAAGTTGCGCCACGGCGGCCAGCGCAATCGAGAGCATGAACACTTGTTTCAGCTTGCCTTTTTTCTCGGCGATGATGATGGGCGGCACCATCAGCAGGAATGCGACCAGCATCACCGGCAGATACACCTGCCACTGGTGCTGCGCATCCAAGCCGAGGTCGCGCAGGATGAACGGCACTTGCATGAACACCGACATCAAAATCGCGTGCAGCGTGAACACGCCGAAGTCCATGCGCAGCAAATCTTTGTTGCGCAACACTTCGGCCAGTTTGCCGGTATTGGCCTCGGTGTCGGAATGGAAGCGCGTGATGGCGGGCTGGGGAATGAACCACAGCACCACCGCAATGGAAACAAACGCCAGCACGCCAATCAAATTAAAAATGCCGGACATGCCGATGTAGTGATACAGCAGCGGCGACAGCACCATCGAAATCGAAAACGTGATGCCGATGGTGATGCCAATCATCGCCATGGCTTTGGTGCGATGCTCTTCGCGCGTGAGGTCGGCGGTCAGCGCCATCACCGCCGCGTTGATCGCGCCCGCGCCTTGGATCACGCGACCGATGATGATCCAGTAAATATCGTCCGCCGAAGCCGCGATAAAACTGCCCGCCGCGAACAGCAGCAGCCCGACGATGATGACCGGCTTGCGCCCGTAACGGTCGGACAACCAGCCCGCCGGAATTTGCAAAATCGCCTGCGTCAGCCCGTAAGCGCCCAGCGCGATGCCGATCAGAAAATGGCTTTCGCCGCCCGGCAGCGTTTCGGCGAACAGCGCGAAAATCGGCAAAATGATGAACAAGCCCAGCATGCGCAAGCCATAGATGCCCGCCAAGCCAATACTGGCACGGCGTTCGAGAGGGGTCATGGAATTTTTATCGGTTTGCACGTGGGAAATCGGGTGGTGAAAATTGCGCCCGCATTCTAGCAGAGCCATCCCGTGCCGCCCGTGACAAGGGATGGCTTTCTTTCAAAATTCAAACGAACGTTTGAATTATTTCAAAACAAGGAATATGATTCGCGGCAATCGGGGATAGCAAAATCTTCCCCGCCGCCCATGCCGGGCGAAATGGCATGGCGGATACGGCGCGACGCGCCGACAAAAATAGCCGTCACCACAGGGAGTTGCCAACATGAATAACCTGCATGGAAAAACAATATTCATCACCGGTGCCAGTCGCGGCATCGGGCGCGAGATTGCTTTGCGTTGCGCGCGCGACGGCGCGAATGTAGTAATTACCGGCAAAACAGCGGAAGCGCATGCCAAGCTGGCGGGCACTATCCACAGCGTGGCGGCCGAAGTGGAACAAGCGGGAGGACGCGCCCTCGCCCTGCAACTGAATGTGCGCGACGAGTCGGCGTTGCAGGCGGCGGTGGAACAGGCGGCGCAGCATTTCGGCGGGATCGACGTGCTGGTCAACAATGCCAGCGCGATCAGTTTGTCCGACACACTCACCACCCCGGCCAAACGCCTCGATCTGATGTGGGACGTAAATATGCGCGCCACTTTCCTGGCTTCACAGGCCTGCATCCCGCACCTGAAAAAATCGGCCAACCCGCACATCCTCACCATGTCGCCGCCGCTCAATATGCAGGCGAAATGGTTCGCTCCGCACGTGGCCTACAGCATTTCCAAATACGGCATGAGCTTGTGCGCGCACGGCATGGCGCTGGAGTTCGCCGACGACGGCATCGGCGTGAATTGCCTGTGGCCGCGCACCATCATCGCCACCGCCGCCATCGAATTCAATTTTCCCGCAGCCATCCTGCGCGCTTCGCGCCGTCCGGCCATCGTGGCGGATGCGGCCTATCAAATCCTGACGCGCAACAGCCGCGAATGCACCGGAAATTTCTTTGTCGATGAAGATGTTTTGCGCGCGAGCGGAGTGACCGACTTCGAGCAATACGCCACGACACCCGGCACGACGTTGTTCGAGGATTTTTTCCTTGAACCGTCCGGCGTTTGAACCGGATTTCGCCATGACCAAAGCGCAAAACGCACAAATCATTAAAGACACGCGCGAACGCATTCTCGATGCAGCCGAGCTGATGTTCATGCAGCACGGCTACGACGGAACCTCGATGCGCACGGTGACCGGCGAAGCCGGGGTGAATCTGGCGGCAGCCAATTACCACTTCGGCTCCAAAGAGGCGTTGATGCAGGCGGTGTTGCGGCGGCGGCTGGATGTGATTAACCGCGAGCGCTTGCGCCTGCTGGACGAGGCCGAGGCCAAAGCGGGCGGAAAAGCGCTGAAGCCGTCCGTCATCATCGACTGTTTTTTCGGCACGCTGCTGCGGGTGGCCGCCGACCAGAAAGCGGGCGGAGAAACTTTTCTGCGCCTGCTCGGACGCACCAGCACCGATCCCTCGAATTTCATCCGCACCTTCATGTCGTCGGAGTATGCCGACGTGCTGGAGCGCTACAAGCAGGCGATGTTTCTTTCGCTGCCCGACGTGCCCAAAGCGGAAATCGTGTGGCGCTTCCACTTCATGCTGGGGGCAACTTCTTACGCGATTGCCGGCACCGACGCTTTGCAGCTGGTGACCGACTGGCAGGTGGACGAAGCGTCGGCGGCGCAGGATGAAAACCTGTTGCCGCGCCTGATGTCGTTTTTGCTGGGCGGCCTGCGTGCGCCGCTGCCGAAGATAGAAACCAGCATCGAACAAGCGGCCAGTGCGCCGTTCGTGAAATAGCCGTTGCATCACAAAGCATAAAACCCAGTTAGCCACAGAGAACACAGAGATCACAGAGGAGAAACAAACGGTTATTACAAAATTACGTTTCACCTTTTTGGGTGAGCCCGCAAATCAAGAAAAAACCGTTTCTTTCTCTGTGTCCTCTGTGGTCTCTGTGGCTTGAATTAAGGTTTTTTGGATAAATTCAAACCCGAAGTATCAAGGAGAAAACCATCATGTCCACTTTTGCATTTCTGCTGTTGCTGCTTGGTGTTGCATTGCTCGTTGTGCGTCCGTTGCGGCGCGCGGTTCTCAGCGCGCCGCTGCTGGCCGTTTACAAAAAAATCCTGCCGCAAATGTCCGACACCGAACGCGAGGCGCTGGAAGCGGGCACGGTGTGGTGGGAGGGCGAATTGTTCCGGGGCAATCCCGACTGGAAAAAACTGCACGCTTATCCGCAACCGAAACTGACTGCCGCCGAGCAATCTTTTCTCGATAACGAAGTGGATGAAGCTTGCCGTCTGGTGGATGACTGGAAGGCCAGCCAGACCAACTACGACATGTCGCCCGAAGCCTGGCAGTACGTCAAAGACAAAGGTTTCCTCGGCATGATTATTCCGAAGAAATACGGCGGTCTGGAATTCTCCGCTTACGCGCATTCGCAAGTGGTGCAAAAACTCTCCACCCGTTCGTCGGTGCTGGGCGTGACGGTGATGGTGCCGAACTCGTTAGGCCCGGCCGAATTGCTGCTGCATTACGGCACGGATGAACAGAAAAATTATTACCTGCCGCGCCTCGCCAAAGGCATTGAAATTCCGGCCTTCGCGCTGACCTCGCCGTGGGCGGGTTCGGATGCGGCATCCATTCCCGACGTGGGCATCGTGTGCAAAGGACAATGGCAAGGCCGCGAAGTGCTGGGCATGCGCGTCACCTGGGACAAGCGCTACATCACGCTCGCCCCGCTGTGCACCATCCTCGGTTTGGCGTTCCGCATGTACGACCCGGACGGTTTGCTGGGCGATCAAAAAGAAATCGGCATCACCTGCGCGCTGATCCCGCACGATCATCCGGGGGTGGATGTGGGTCGTCGCCACTTCCCGCTGAACGCGGTATTCACCACCGGCCCGACGCGGGGCAAGGAAGTATTCATGCCGCTGGAATTCATCATCGGCGGCCCGGCCATGGCGGGGCGCGGCTGGCGCATGTTGATGGAATGTCTGGCCGCAGGCCGTTCCATCTCGCTGCCGTCGTCGAATACCGGCATGGCCAAACTGACCGCGCGCGCTGTCGGCTCTTATGCGCGGGTGCGCAGCCAG
>JAGVNQ010000128.1 GCA_020053195.1 Sideroxydans sp. | reverse complement strand
GGCACCCAGAAGATTGTGGACACCGCAGGCCGTATCGAGAAGTTCCGCAACAAGTACGGTACAAGCACCAAAGCTGCTGCTTAATTGAATTGAATTGAGTTAAGTTTAGAGCCAAGATCAAAAGGCAGCGTTGGCTGCCTTTTTCTTTTGCGGAGCGACACCCATGAAAAAATCGCCATTCCTGCTGCTTGCTGCCTGCTTTGCGTTGACCTTTTCCGGTTGCGCGCAGAACCCCGTTTCCGGCGGGCAGGATTTTGTGATGATGTCAGAGTCGCAGGAAATCGCCTTGGGGCGCAAGGCGGATATCGACGTGCGCAAGCAGTACAAGGTTTACAACAATGCCGCCTTGCAGAAATACGTGAACGATGTCGGGCAGAAGATCGCCAGACAAAGCCACCGCCCCAATCTGAACTACCATTTCACCGTGCTCGATTCGCCCGAGATCAACGCTTTCGCGCTGCCCGGCGGCTATGTCTATATCACGCGCGGCATTCTGGCTTATCTGAATTCGGAAGCGGAAATGGCGGCGGTGTTGGGACATGAGATCGGCCACGTCACAGCGCGCCACGGCGTAAAACAGCAAAGCGCGTCCAAGGCCACCAACATTGGCATTTCGCTGGCCAAGATTCTGGTGCCGCAGCTCAATAATCAGGCGTTCCAAGATGTCGGCAATCTGTTGGGCGGCGCGCTGTTGTCCGGTTACGGGCGCGAGCACGAGTTGGAGGCCGACCGCTTGGGCGCGCAATATCTGGCGCGCACCGAATACGACCCGCAGGCGATGATCCGCGTAGTGGGCGTGTTGAAAAACCAGGAATTGTTCGATGCCGAAATCGCCAAACAGGAAGGGCGCGAACCGCGCCGCTACCACGGCACATTCGCCACTCACCCCGACAGCGACACACGTTTGCAGCAAGTAGTGGGCGAAGCGAAAAACCTGACAGTGACCAACCCGGTCGAAAACAAAAACGAATTTTTGCAGCAAAGCGCCGGGCTGGTGTTCGGCGACAGCGTGGACGAAGGCGTGGTGCGCGACAACCGTTTCACCCACCGCGACCTCGGCATTGCGCTCACCTTCCCGCCCGAGTGGAGCGTGAAAAATTCATCCGCACAACTGGTCGCACTCAACCCGCAACGCGATGCCGCTATCGAATTCCAGGTGACCAAGCCGTCCGGCACACCCGGCGAATTCGCGCGGCGAATGCTGCCTAACCCGACCGGTATGGAGACATTACCCATCGCCAATTTGCCCGCCGCCATAGCCGAGAACAGCAACGCGCTGGCCGGAGTCATCTACGGCGAAAACAAAGCCTTCCTCGTGTTGGGCACGACGAAATCACCGCAGGTGCTGGCCGCGCAGCGCGAGACTATCAAAACCACCATCCGCAGCTTCCGCCTGTTGAGCGAGGAAGAGCGCAAAGCGATCAAACCGCTGACCATCCAACTCAGCCATGCTCAGTCCGGCGACACTTACGCCAAGTTGGCGCAACGTTCGCCGCTGGGCAAAAATGCGGATAAATATTTGCGCCTCATCAATGAACAATATCCCGCAGGCGAACCGGTCGCGGGACAAACCGTGAAGACCGTCGAGTAAAAATTCGAGCCACGGATATATAACGGGACGTTAGTCGTTAGACGTTAGTTTGTAGTTGGCTTTGTCGCAACTGCGTTGCGCCTTTAACTAAAAACTTCCGACTAACGACTAGTAACTAATTAAGGTTTTCAGGATAAATGTACGCCTACTACACCCAGCTCAAAGAACCGGAAATCACGCCGCTGAAAGCGGGGCTGCTATTCATGCTGTGCGCGGTGTGGGTTTTTACCGGGCTGATCGGTCACGACCCGTGGAAGCCGGACGAAGCCTACAGTTTCGGGCTGGTGTATCACATCATCCAGAGCGGCGATTGGCTGGTGCCGACGCTGGCGGGCGAACCCTATGTGGACAAGCCGCCGCTGTATTACTGGACGGCGGCGATCTTCGCCAAAGCGCTCGCGCCGCTGTTGCCGCTGCATGACGGCGCGCGTCTGGCATCGGGCTTTTACACCGTGCTCACGCTGCTGTTCGCGGGCATGACCGGGCGCGAACTGCTGGGCAACAATCGCGGCTGGCCGGTCGCCATCCTGCTCATCGGCTGCCTCGGCATGCTGGTGCGCGCGCACGAAATTCTCACCGACAACGCGCTGCTCACCGGCTGCGCCATCATGCTCTATGGCTTCGCCCTCAGCCTGCGCCGCGAAAGACTCGCGGGCATATTCATCGGCCTCGGCATCGGCATCGCTTTTCTCAGCAAAGGCTTCATCGCACCGTTTTTATTTTTATTCATCAGCATTGCGCTGCTGCTCTTCCGCAATTGGCGCACGCGCGAATATTTCACCGCGCTGGGCATCGCCATTTTGTGCGCGCTGCCGCTGCTGGTCGTGTGGCCGTTGCTGCTGTATCTGCATTCGCCGCAAATGTTTTTCGACTGGGCGTGGACGCGCAACATCGGGCGCTGGGTCGGCTTCGCCCAGAGCGGCAATTTTCACGAAGTGTTTTACTACCTGAAAGCCCTGCCGTGGCTGGCCTGGCCCGCCGCCCCGCTGGCCGCGTGGACGGTATGGGAAGCGCGCAAACGGATCTGGCGCGAGGCCGAGTTCCAGTTGCTGCTCACCAGCTTCCTCGTCATGTTAGTCGTGCTGAGTCTGGTGCCGGACATCAACGACCAGAACGCCATGCCCATGCTGCTGCCGCTCGCCCTGCTCGCCACCGCATCGCTCTCCACCCTGCGGCGCGGTGCGGCCAACGCGCTGGACTGGTTCGGCATCATGACCTTCGCCCTGCTCGCCATCGCCTTCTGGTGGGGCTGGGCAGGACTATTGCAGGACAACCACGCGTGGATCACCAGCCAGCTCAAAAATATCCAACCCGGCTTCGAGCCGGTATTCCAGGACATCCCGTTCTGGATCGCCGTCGCCTGCACCGTGTTGTGGGTCGTGCTGGTGTGGCGCGTCGGGCGTTCCGTGCGCCGCTCGCTCATCAACTGGGCGGCCAGCGTCACCCTGCTGTGGATACTCGCCATGACCATCTGGCTGCCGTTCCTCGACACTGGCAAAAGCTACCGCCACATGGTCGATGACCTCAAAGCCAACCTGCCCAAACACTACAAATGTATCGCAGGCATGAACATCGGCGACAACCAGGCCGCCATGCTGCAATATTTCGGCGACATCAAACCGCGCACGCAATCGTCCCCCGGCTGCGACCTGTTGCTGGCGCAAGGCGACCACATCTCCAAACCGCTGGAAAACGAAATCGGCTGGGAAAAAATCTGGGCGGGCGAACGCAAAGGCGACACCAGAGAACGCTTCAGACTGTATAAACGGGTGAAGTGATTTTACAAGAACAACGTGCCCGCAAGCCGCGCCAATAGGCGATCTACGCCTTATGATGCTCGGAGAAGCGCGTATTTATTGGCTTCCCGACAAGGTGAGTTGTTGAAATGTGGCGTGGGCACGTTTTTTGTACCCGCAAGGGGTAGGCCGTGGCTGTAAGGGGCATTCGCCCCAACAGCACACGCTCTGCCCACGTGAATTAAATATTGATCCCGGAT
>JAGVNQ010000109.1 GCA_020053195.1 Sideroxydans sp. | reverse complement strand
TATTTTGATATGCAATCAATTGCAACGGTAGATACTATTTTATACAATGCAATGTATGAATAGCCTAATCGAGATTTTTCTGCGCGGGGAATGGGTTGAAGCTGCCGAGATCGAATCGCTGGGCGTTGATCGGTGTCGCTTCAGTTATTTGCCGGACTATGTTTTTTCCGATACACCCGAACCTGTCGCTTTCAATTTGCCCGTTGGTCTGGATGCTTATCGGGGGCGTTGCCCGTCATTTTTGTACGATCTGGTGCCGCAGGGCGCGGGCAGGAAATTTCTTTTGGCTAACCTCAAGCTCGCCGATGCCGACGAGCTGGTGATGCCGCTGATCCAGCATGGCGCGTTCAATCCCATCGGGCGTTTGCGCATCAACACGGCAAGACAATTCTTTGAACAAAACCTCGCGCAGGCGCGCCAGCATGACGGTTTTACGCTGGACGAAATCGTTAATCGCGATCCCGGCTTTGTCGAGTATCTCGACCTGCACGGTATGTTGGGTTGCGGCACGACGGGCATTCAGGGTGCTGCACCCAAGTTTCTGCTGACGCAAAACCATGACGGCTTGTGGTTCGCCGATACACTGCTGGCGGATGCAGATGCAGCGGCGCACTGGCTAGTGAAAAGGCCGCGCGGGCGCGACGAATCGGACACCATTATTCTGCGCAACGAGGCGGCTTATATGCAGATTGCCGCGCAGTGCGGTTTGCGCGTTCAGGGTGAAAGTAAGTTCGAGAACGACATGTTGTTTGTGCCGCGTTTTGACCGCGCAGTGGTGGATGGCAAAGTGCTGCGCTTGCATCAGGAAAGTTTGGCCTCGGTGGCCGGGCATCAGCAGTTCGGTATCCGCGCCAATCACTTTGATCTGGTCAAGGCGATGCTGGCGCAGGTGGACGATGCGCAAACCGAGTTGGTCGAATATCTGAAGCGCGATGTGCTGAACCTCGCCTTGCGCAATACCGACAATCACGCGCGAAATACCGCGCTGCAAATATTGCCCGACGGCCACGTGCGCCTCACCCCGCTGTTCGATTTTGCGCCCATGTTTATGGACAGAGAAATGATCGCGCGCACGTGCAAGTGGTTGGATGAGGATGGCAAAGAGATACGTGCGCTGGATGAGATTATCGGCAAGCTGCCGGTTGGAGATCAGGCTAAAGCGAATATTGCCAACGAACTGCGCGCATTTTTGCCCGTTGTTGAAAGTTTGCCCGCGATGATGCGGGGCGTGGTGGATGAGGGCATCATCGAGCAATGCGGTCTTAGCATTGAAGGACAATGCAAGGCGCTGCAAGAGACACGCATCTGAAGAATTCGGAGATTTCGTATGGCCGACAAAAGACTCAAACCCGCCGACCGCGATGCCGAGCGCAAGCGCATGGACGAGTTCTTCCTGAAGTTCAGCGAAGGGCAGGTCAGCCTTGCCGAGACAGTGCGCGAAATGCGGCGTATCAGCCGGTTGACGCAACCGGAGTTCGCTAAACATCGCAAGGTTTCGCTGGGCACGCTGCGCCAGATCGAGAGCGGCGATGCCGACCCCAAGGTGGCGACGCTCAACAAGATTGCCGATGTTTTCGGACTGGAAATCGGTTTTGTAAAAAAGAAGAAATAGCTTCGCGCTTTATTGGATACCCCTCACCAAATAATTTTTACGACAAATACAACGAATGACTACCACTCCACCTAACTCAGACGACCTGTTCCCTGAAGAGCTTCCGTCGGAAGCGCCAGCGCCCGTTCCAGAACCAAACGAACCCGCCAGCAACAAACGCGAATTCGCCCCGCTCGCCAAACTCCCCGACAGCGACGAAGTGCTGATCGCCGATTACGCCGAGCGCGCCTATCTCGAATACGCGGTCTCGGTGGTCAAAGGCCGCGCGCTGCCGGAAGTGTGCGACGGACAAAAACCGGTGCAGCGCCGCATCCTGTACGCCATGCGCCAGATGGGGCTGACGCACGGCAACAAGCATGTGAAATCGGCGCGGGTGGTGGGCGATGTGTTGGGTAAATATCATCCGCATGGCGACTCTTCCGCTTACGAGGCGATGGTGCGCTTGGCGCAGGATTTTGCGATGCGTTATCCGCTGGTGGATGGTCAGGGCAACTTCGGTTCGCGCGATGGCGACAATGCGGCGGCGATGCGTTACACCGAGGCGCGGCTCACGCCGATTGCCGATTTGCTGTTGTCCGAGCTGGACATGGGCACGGTGGATTTTATTGCCAACTACGACGGCGCATTTCAGGAACCGGCGATGTTGCCCGCGCGCTTGCCGATGGTGTTGCTCAACGGCGCATCGGGCATCGCGGTGGGTATGGCGACCGAAATTCCTTCGCATAATTTGAACGAGGTGGCGAATGCCGCTGTGGCGCTGGCGAAAAATCCCGCCATCAGCGATGACGAAATTTTGTCGCACATCAGCGGGCCGGACTTTCCCGGCGGGGGGCAAATTATTTCTGCCGCCGCCGACATCCGCGATGCCTACACCACTGGGCGCGGCTCGCTCAAGATGCGCGCACGTTGGACGGTGGAACAATTGGCGCGCGGCCAGTGGCAAGTGGTGGTGAGCGAATTTCCGCACGGCGTGTCGGCGCAAAAAGTGCTGGAAGAGATCGACGAGCTGACCAACCCCAAGGTCAAGGCCAACAAGAAATCGCTGTCGCCGGATCAGGTGCAGAACAAGCAGCTCATTCTGTCGGTGCTGGATACGATTGCCGACGAATCGGACAAATCGCAAAAGATTCGGCTGGTGTTGCAGCCCAAGTCGTCCAAGCAAAATCCCGACGAGATGATGGCGGTGTTGCTCACCCACACCAGCTTGCAGAACTCGGTATCGGTCAATCTGACCATGATCGGCCTCGACGGTCGCCCGCAACAAAAAGCGCTGACGCAGGTGTTGCGCGAGTGGGTGGAATTCCGTCTGCGCACCGTCACGCGCCGTTGCAGTTTCCGCCTCGGCCAGGTCAACGACAGACTGCACATTCTCGCCGGACGCATGATCGTTTATCTGAACATCGACGAAGTGATCGCGCTGATTCGCGGCTCGGACGCGCCGAAAGAAGATTTGATGGCGCGCTTCGAATTGTCCGAACGGCAAGCCGAAGACATTCTGGAAATCCGCCTGCGCCAACTGGCGCGGCTGGAAGGCATCAAGATCGAAAAAGAGATCAAGGCGCTGGAAAAAGAAGCGCGCGAGCTGAAGAAGATTTTGCACAGCGAAGATGCGCTGCGCGAGCTGGTGGTGAGCGAGATCGAGGCCGATGCCAAGACCTTCGGCGACGCGCGCCGCACGCTGATCGAAGAAGCGCAGATTTCCAAAGTGACCGTGCAAGTGAGCGACGAACCGGTGACGGTGTTCATCTCGCAACGCTTCTGGGTGCGCATGCGCCAAGGCCACGGCATCGACGCGACCAGCATCGCGTTCAAAGACGGCGACAGCGTGGCGGCCACCTACGAATGCCGCACCACCGACCAGTGCATCGTCATCTGCAACAATGGTCGCGTGTGCAGCATCCCCGTGTCCGCGCTGCCCGCAGGTCGCGGCGACGGCGCACCGCTCGCCACCTTCATCGAACTCGCCCCCGGCGCAAAAATCGCCCACGCCTTCTGCGGCAAAACCGAAACCCCCGTACTGCTCGCCACCAGCGCCGGTTACGGCTTCCCCTGCTTCATCGGCGACATGGTGGGGCGCAACAAAGCGGGCAAACAATTCATCACGGTGAAAGATGAAACCATCCTGCCGCCCGCCCTGCTGGCTCCCACCAAACACACGCTGGTGGCCGTGTTGAGCAAAAACAGCCGACTGCTGGTATTCATGTTGTCCGAACTGAAACTGCTGCAAGGTGGCGGCAAAGGCATGATGCTGATCGACTTGAAAGAAGGCGACGAACTGACGGCTTGCAAAGTCATCAACGAACCCACCCTCACCCTGAGCGGCACGGTGGGCAGCAAAGTGCAGCAACTGAAAATTGGCGGGAAGGAATTGCAGAGTTACTTTGGGGCGAGGGCTAGGATGGGGAAGGTGGTGGAGACTCGGCAGAAGGGGTTGGGGTTTGAGTGAGTCTTCGTTGTATTAACTTATTTGTAGTAACATTGCACTATGAATATCAGCTTTGAATGGGATGAAGACAAGGCTCAGGCGAACCTGAAAAAGCATCACGTCAGTTTTGAAATCGCCACCCGCGTCTTTTTTGATCCGTTGGCACTTGCGCTTCAAGATCGCATAGAGAACGGCGAATACCGCTGGCAGACCATTGGCATGGTGGATGGTTGCCTTCTGTTATTGGTGGCGCACACTGTGCATCAAGAATCTGACGGTGAAATCATCCGCATCATCTCAGCCCGGAAGGATGACAAGAAGGAGCAAAAACATTATGAAAAAAACCGTTAAGTACACCCTCGATTCGGCAAATCCTTTGCCATTAACCAAAAAGCAAAAGGCCGAAATCAAGGCGCTGTCTGAAATGCCGGATAGCAAAATTGATTACAGCGATATTCCTGCGCTATCGGACGAATCTTGGAAGAACGCTGTTGCTAGCCCATTCCACAAACCGACAAAAACTTCTACGACTGTTCGAGTAGATTCGGATGTGTTGGCTTGGTTAAAGTCGCAGGGAAAAGGATACCAAACGCGCATCAACGCGATCCTGCGTGCGGCAATGTTGCATGAAATAAAGCACTGAGATTGCGTGTCAAAATATTTTTGATCTTGTTCTATTTTTCGTAGGAAAGTATTTCGAACACGGCTCTTTGAATTAATAACGGGCAAGGCGGCACGCCTATATATTCTTTCGCGTGGAAAGTTGCGGGGTTTGCTGTTAGATTGCGGTGCGAACCGGTGCTGATAATTTTGACAGATGTTCATCATGGTGACTTCCAACTAATTATGAAACTCCCCAATGGCGCAAGAGCAGTCGTTGATATAGAAAAGTTGCGAGACTACTGTTTGTCCGCGCAACATCCAGAGGGGCGGCATAAAGCAAGAGTATTCTTGTCGGCGCTGGGAATGACAAACAGTGATGCAGACAAGTTACGTGAGATATTGTTATCCGCAACTGCGCTGAATGATGAGGTTGCGCTCACCAGCACCGATGAATATGGACAGCGCTATTCATTGGATGTGCTTGTCGCTTGGGGCCGCCGTGAAGCGCTTGTTCGAAGCGCATGGATAATCAAAACTGGCGAAGACTTTCCGCGTTTAGTCAGTTGTTATGTATTGCGAGGTGCAGCATGAAAACATTAGAAGTCGTCGCACTCACCAACGATGTTCCAGAAAAACATCTACGCCGTGGACAGGTGGGAACAATCGTGGAGAAGCTCGCCACGGGCGTGGTGGAAGTTGAGTTCTCCGATCTGGACGGAAAGCCTTACGCTATCTGCGCGATACCGGAAAACAACTTGATGGTGTTGCACCATTTACCGGATGCGATTGCGGCATAGGATTTAGATTGATCGATGGAGACTGACCCCATCGATTCTTGAAGTTTAAGTGGGTAAACAATTTGCTGCCAGCACATTTCGTCGAAATAACTATTCTAGAGGTTGAAATGCTTGAGGCAGTATTAGGACACCCATATTCTGGCGCACTATACGGATACTTTTCCGATCAAATCAATGGCGTGTGGACGCATACGCGCGTTGCCAATTCGCATAGCTACTACCGAACGTTGTATGGAAAAAACTATGAGGCTTATGTCGAACTCGCTCTCACATTCTTAATTCTTTATGACAAGGTCTGGTTGACTCCAGCAGATAACCCGATGCCGAAGTCAAAACGAGAAATAGGCTGCCAGGGATTCATACCTGAATTAGGTTTGCACGCTGATTGGGACGATTTTCGCCCTTACTACGGCAAAGGTAACAGTCAATATATCCAAAAGTACTTGGCAGACACTCAACTTCAACAGCTATTGCAAACTGCGCTAAAAATTCCTAAGCATTGTTGGAGCATGATTGTCGAGTCAGCAGTCTATGAATCAAGCCTCTCTATGAGAAAAAGATGCCCTCTTATCTGCTCACCAGGCAGAAGAGCTCTCATCAACCGATTAATCGAAATTGATAAACCCTCTCTGCATCCCATCATGCCTGCACTGCACGAAGTGCAGTTCATTGAGTCTTACCAGTCATTGTTCGGCATGGCACTTCATCCAAAGAGTCTCGATGAACTTATGGACGCAAAACCTGATCCGATTGTAAGAACCTATGGAGCTAGATTTCTCGAAGTGGCGTTATCAGAAAGTGGCTCATCAACTCCTGCGACAGAAGAAAAGGTCGCGAGGTTAATTCAAGAAGCGATTGAAACAGAACGTCTTAGCAAGCTATTTTCTGGTGCGTTGAATTGGAGCGGTACATTTTGTCGATTTTCACACTTTCTGCCAGGTGCGCTAGTTTCCAGAGCAGGCGCTCTCACAACAGACTATATTGGCAGTCAAGCTGGCTGGTATGAGTTTTCAGGAAGCATTGATAGCGCGATTGATAAGGCGCAGATGCTACGCCGGGTAAACAAAGTGATTGCTGGTTCTCTTGGAAACTAAGTGGCCATTCGTTGCCATTGCCGTTGCATCTTCATTCCGACTCGTTTAGAGTTCACCGAACTCGCGGCAGCGCAGAAACAAACCTCTTCACTGAGTGAAGATTTGTCAATTTGTATAGGAATATTGTGACTGCAATCACCGGCTTTTTCTCAAACCGAAATAGAAAGCCATGCCCGCAAGCTAGTTTGTATTTGGCTGCCATCTCGAGGCTGACTCTATGAAAAAAGTGGTAGTTCTTCACAGTGGTGGGCTAGATTCTACGGTTTGCCTCCTACTCGCCATTTCGCGTGGTCATAGCGTGATTAGCCTTGGTATCGACTACAACCAAACACACCGTATCGAACTTGACTATGCCGCAGCTCAATGTACCAAGTTAGGTATTGAGAGAAGAGTGATTCGCGTTTCTTGGGATAAGCCACAGCGCGTAATACCAACAAATCGATCAATTGCCGAAATTCGCAAGGGCGTGTCGACGGCTTTTTTACCTGGGAGAAATGGCGTATTTTTAATGCTCGCGTCCGCTGAAGCTGCGGGGCTTGGCGCAGATGAGATATGGACGGGGATAAATTCTGTCGATTTTTCTGGGTATCCAGATTGCACACCTCAGTTCATTGAGAGCTTTCGTAAAATGCTTTCTTTCGCAATTCCCAAAGGGCCGAAACTACTTGCTCCGCTTCAAACCAAGTCAAAACCGCAAATTGGGCGTTTGGCAAAACGTCTAGGGCTAAGCAACGAAGATACGTGGAGTTGTTATAGGCCTCGGATAACAAATACGGGGCTATCACCCTGTGGCGCGTGCGATGCATGTAAATTGCACCAATTCGCATGGCAACGCTGAGAGCACATTTGTCAAATCCATCCATTTCTTTAAAAGGTTAGCAAATTGATGGATACCGTCTGCCTAGTTGCTTGTACAAGTGAAAAAGCTCTGTACCCAAATACAGCAGAGAACATGTATAAATCCCCTCTCTTTATGGGAGCTAGGAGGTATGCTGAAACCAGATGCCAATCATGGTTTATTCTTTCAGCGAAATACGGCCTGCTAGCACCCAATGAGAGAATTGACCCATATGACGAATCACTACATCAAATGGAAGAATCTGAAAGGATTGAATGGTCTAAAAGAGTGCACGACCGACTGTCAACCATGATCGACCCGACCACCAACGTCATTTTTTTGGCTGGTGATAAATACAGGGGGCATCTTCAAAAATATTTTGAGCAAGAAGGTCGACTGACAAGAGCACCAATGTCAGAGCTTGGCATTGGGCGACAAGTAGCATGGCTCCAAAAACTGATAAGGGAAGAAGCTAGACTTAAAGACATGGACCGCTTCTATCGCCTGATTAATAGGATTGCGTGTGCGGATAGTGATGGCCTCTGCACACTTGGCGAGCGCAACTCCCGTTCTGTACCTAAACGTGGCATCTATTTCTTCATGCAACCAGATGAGGTAAGAATGACTAGCCCATTTGAAAGCAGAATCGTTCGCATTGGAACACATTCCGTAAGTGCCGGCTCGAAAGCGACCCTTTGGAACCGACTACGAACGCATCGTGGTGGAGAAGACGGAAGTGGCAACCATCGAGGCTCCATTTTTCGGTTGCACGTTGGTGATTCTCTTATACGAAAGTCCCGCTTAGAAACAGAGTTTCCCACTTGGGGAATTGGCCAATCCGCGACGAAAGATATACGGGATGGAGAAAAGGAAATGGAGCTAGAAGTCTCGAAGATCATCGCTGCCATGCCCGTTCTGTGGTTAGACGTTGACGACGAGGCCTCACCTGATAGTGATCGCGCATACTTGGAACGAAATTTGATTGCGCTACTATCTGGCCCAAGTGGGCCTTTAGATTTGCCTAGCGCGAATTGGCTAGGAAAGTGGAGTAGTCGAGATGCCATAGGTTTCTCTGGATTATGGAACGTCAACCATGTGTATGAAGATTACGATCCGAATGTGTTAGACGTATTCGAGAAATACGTCAAAAGTGCTGAAGGTCTTTCGAAGCCAATCACAAAGTCATTGGCACCACATGGCTGGCGCTCAAGAGTTTCAAAATCCAGT
This sequence comes from Sideroxydans sp., assembly GCA_020053195.1. GTDB lineage: Bacteria > Pseudomonadota > Gammaproteobacteria > Burkholderiales > Gallionellaceae > Sideroxyarcus. Next base: position 16,177 of record JAGVNQ010000109.1, on the reverse strand, counting down.
ATGCCTCGCCAACAACTAAAATTAGTTTAATGATCATGACTACCGTCAAAGCGATCCGCTGCAATGTCTTAAAGGCGTACCCAAAGGCGGTAGTTCACCTGCGCCGACAGTTCAGTGAGCAAAGATTTGGGTTGGTGCTTGGTGCAGGCGTTGGTAGAGACTTTCGTATTCCAATTTGGAAAAAACTAGTCGATCGAATTGCAAATGACCCGAGAGTAGACGGCTGCGAGTTATTGAAGGGCCACGTCGATGAAAAATCACTCCCTTACAAAACAGAAATGCTTTTTCAGCGTTTCCGCGAGAAGACTCTTTCATCGTTGGATAAGGGGTTGTCAGAGCTTGCACAACAAAGCACGATTGCAGCTAACTGGCTTGAGGTTTGTGCTACCCATCTATATGCAGACGTTGATCCCAATATCGAAAGCGCACTGAAATCACACCCATATTTCGAAACCATGCTGCCACTAGTGCAAGGCAGTGGTTTGACCATAAATTTCAACTTTGACAACTTCCTAGAGCGATCTTTGGCCTTTCATAAGAGAGAATGTGACAAGGAGAACAAGGGTTTTGAAGTTGTTACCGATCCATGGCCGCAGTTCAGACGAAAGGATAGTGTCATTTACCATCCGCATGGCATGGTTCCTGACCGAGTCAGGCTAATGGAATTGCCCATCGGCCGGTTTGTGTTCTCAGAAGCTGCTTACTCAGCCCAATATGTTGGGTCGCGAGGTCACGATAGCTCCTTCTTGATAACGCACTTCGCCAGAAACACCTGTCTGCTGCTGGGATGCTCCCTGGAAGATGAACTGAGAAATGTATTGATGCGTGGGGCGCAAATCAATCCGGGTAATTATCATTACTATGTACATTACATAGAAGATGGCGTTACCGGCCCAAACGAAGATCAAAAAGCATTGATTTCCGAAACAAACTTCAACGTATATAACCTAATTACTCTGTTCTTAACCTCGAAAGAGGTTCGAGCACTATTTGAGTTACTCAATGATGACGAGGTCAAACTTCAAGAATTCAAGGACCTCGCTCTCCAACATGATGTCAGGCTAAATTATAACTATTACTTAACTGGTCCATTAGGAGTTGGAAAGAGCACGACAGCAAACCTATTGCGAAGTTTGCATGTACTGGATGAATGGTTGGAAGCGCGCCCGCAAGTACTTGCCGTGCCCTGGGATGAACTTACCCCCGAGCAAAGCAAAGAGGCTGATGAATGGATAGCTGGTCAATTCCTTGCCAAGAACAACACATTGCGTGATCTTCCGCCTGCGATTGCAAGTGTGGATCGTCCACCCTTAGATCCTTTAGTTTTTACCAAAGTACAAGATCGCGCTGCAAAGGCGAAGAGCTTAATTGACACCATATGTCCCGGGAGAAAGTGGGACGTTGTATCAGGTGTTGTAATTTTGCTTTCGGGTGATCCTGAAGTGCTTTCTGCACGTGTACGAACTACTGGTAGACAAGACTACACAGTGGAGCGCTTATCAAAGATGCAAGATAACTTGCGGGATATTTATCGTGGCGAGGGTGTTCACGAAATAGACACACGCCACCTGTCCGTGCTCGAAGTAACCAAGAAAGTTGCTGAAATAGTTCATCGAAATGACTATCGACCATTTGATTTAATGCAAGCCCTCTTTGATCATGAGCGAGGTCCGAATGGGAATATATAGTGTTCGTCCGCTGATTTATCTTGCCGCTCCTTTGTTTTCTAGGGCCGAACTGACTTTCAACTTAGAGCTAACAGATATCCTAGAAAAGTACTTGGATGTCTATTTGCCGCAGCGCGACGGAGGTAAGGTTGTCGATCTTGTCGAAAAAGGTGTGCCCGTCAAAGATGCTTATAAGTCAATTTTTGAGCGTGATCTTGAAGCATTAGCAAATGCACATGCACTTATAATTGTGCTTGATGGTCGCACCATCGACGAGGGTGCGGTTTTTGAGCTTGGGTTTGCTTTTTCGACAGGCAAGCATTGCATCGGACTACAGACAGACCCGCGCAGGCTCTTGCCGCTAGGCAATAACCCAATGATCGAATGCGCTCTTGAGAAGGTATTTTCTGATACGTCAGAAATGAATATTTGGGCTAAAGAATTTGCTGCCCGAGCTATTCATAGCGAGCCAATGGGGTCGGGTTCGCATTGTTTGCAGCAATCAAATCCTCAGCATTTTTGAGATCACACTTCCAATCGCGCGTCGTTCACGTGTCAGTGCTGCCAACACTTCTTTGAGATGAATTGCCATTGTCGTCAACGCCGAAGTTCAGGCTTCCGCGTGGCTATCCGCAAGGCTTTTGATTTTCAGCAGCACGTCGTGCAGTTTTTCTTCTGCTTGCCACAAGTCGTATTTCGATTGCATGTCCAGCCACAACTGCGCACCGTTGCCCAGCAGTGCGCCCAAGCGTAGCGCCATTTCTGCGGAGATGCCGCTGCGTTCTGCCAGTACGGCATGCAGTGTTTGGCGCGAGACGCCGAGGTTGCGGGCGAAGGCACTGACTGTCACGCCCAATTCTGGCAGTACGTCTTCGCGCAGGATCGCGCCGGGGTGGGTTGGTTTGCGTGTGCGCATGTTGCCTCTTATTTCCGGCCGCTCAACTTTCGATTTGGTTGCAGGTCAGGATAAATCAAACGAGCCTGGTTCGGAATATTCTCGCAAGGGTTCTTGCACCCTCTGGGTGAAACCCGACAACATCTTGATTTTGCGATCCCCAAAAATCGAATGGATTATCCGGGATAAAGCTTCAGGCTCGGATTGTTTATGCGTTGTCGCTTTTCGCGAATGGGGAATGGAATCGGTTGTGAATTACTCTATTCTTGAAATAAGAATATTGACTTGATTGTATGGCGGGCATTAGTATTCGGTCATTCATTCTCATTTCAAGAATTAAGAATATGGCAAAGATCAGCAATAAGCAGCTTGTGCTCAAGCCGCAAGATTTGTATGTCTTGCTGGCATTGTTGAGTCGTGGCGGCGGGAGTGTCGGGTACCCAGAACTGGCGGTGCAAACGGGGTTGGCGGTGTCGGCGGTGCATGGGGCGCTGAAACGTGCGGCGACGGCGCAGTTGGCGATGTTTCAGGATCGGCGTCCGGTGGTGCTGAAGACGCAGTTGCGGGAGTTCTTGTTGCATGGTGCCAAGTATGTTTTTCCTCCGGTGTGGGGTTCGCTGACGCGCGGGGTGCCAACCGGATACGCGGCGGCTCCTTTGAATGCGCTGATTGCGCCATCAGCCGATCCTGTACCAGTTTGGCCGCATCCGAAGGGTGATGTGCGCGGGGTTAGTTTGGCTCCTTTGTATCCTTCGGTTCCGGCGGCGGCGCTCAAGGATGAACGTTTGTATGCCATTCTTGCGCTGTTTGATGCGTTGCGTAGCGGGCAGGCGCGCGAGCGTAATGCGGCGCTAAAATTGCTGGATGAGTTTTTCCAATGAGGCTGCGGCAACCGAATGTTCCGAAGGTGGAGCTTGTGGCGGGGGTGCTCGGCGACTTGCGCGAGGGGCTGGTATTTGTGGGTGGTTGTGCGGTGGATTTGTTGCTGACCGATACTGCCGCCGCCCCTTCGCGGGTCACTTACGATGTGGATTTGGTGGTGCAGGTTGCTGCATTGGCGGGCTACCACAAATTGGAAAAGGAGTTTGTCCGTCTGGGTTTTAAGCGGGATATGTCCAAGGATGCGCCTATCTGCCGCTGGCATCTGCAAAATCTGGAGGTGGATTTGATGCCTGCGGACACCAGGATTTTGGGCTTTGCCAACCGCTGGTATCCTTTGGCGATGCAAACGGCACAGCGGATTGTGTTGCCGAGTGGCACGACGATACGCCTGATTGCTGCTCCGGTATTTCTGGCGACAAAATTTGAAGCTTTTGCAGATCGGGGCAAGGGCGATTTACTGGGGAGTCATGATTTGGAAGACATCGTGAATGTGTTGGATGGGCGACCGGAGATTGTCAGGGAGATTGCCCTGAGCCCTGTGGAGCTGCGGCGTTACTTGGCGGAACGGTGCGGGATGTTACTGGCGCTGCCAGAATTTATGGATGCTTTGCGTGGAATGGTGTTCCCTGATGAATCTCTAGCAGATCGGGTGCAGATGCTGGAGGAGAGATTTCGACAGATTGCGAAGTCAGCAGATTATTGATCCGCATTCCCATCGCTGTCGGCACTGCATCCATTGGATCAAGAGGATCGACGGGGTTCAGACAGCTCAACTGCAACGTCTGAAAATTCGTCACACGGCACTTCGTTATCCAGCTCGGCTAGCTTCATCATTCATCCGCCGTCAAAATTTCGCTGTTTGTTTTTATCGACCGCAAACACCCACCCGACGCAGCTGTGCTAAATTGCGGCATCATTCCAACTGCCACCTCACGAATATGACCTACGCTCGCAATATCGGTCTCAGCGCTTCGGAAGACCGCATCGAAAAACTCATTGCCGAGCGTCTCACACCCGGCGCGGACAAGGCAAAGATCGACGCTCGTATCTGGGATCTTTTCGGTGAGGAGTGGGCGGTGATGTTTACCGACCTGACCGGTTTTTCCAGCGGGGTTGCCTCATTCGGCATCATCCACTTTCTGCAAATCATCTACGAGTCGCAACGCATTCTGATTCCTTCGATCGACCGGCATGACGGTATTTTGCTTAAGATGGAGGGCGACAGCATGCTGGTGATTTTTCGCAATGTCGCCAAAGCAGTCGAGTGCGCGCTGGAGATGCAGCATATCTCTGTTGATTACAGCGCTACGCATGAACCAGCTGAACAAATCCGCCTGTCTGTCGGCTTGGGTCTCGGACGCATGTTGCGCATCGGTGATCGCGATGTCTTTGGTGCAGAGGTGAATGCCGCGTCCAAGCTCGGCGAAGACATCGCCAACGCCGGCGAAATCCTCGTCACCGATGCCGTGCGCTGCGCCACCGCAGAGAAGTACCGCTTCACCCCCATTGACGAGGTGCCGTCCGGTGCCAAGGCAGCCTATCGCTTGGAGGTTTTGTCGGCTGGTTAAAGATGTAGAAAAGTACCGGACTCCATTGATCTCAGAAGTGGCTTTGCTTAGTTGGACCATATTTTCCATTTCATAATTGAGCGCGCATTTCTGTGCATTTGATGTATCAAAAAGGAAAAGACCCTCGCGGGTCTTTTCCTTTTTGCTGAATCGAAAAACGATCTTGCTAGTGTGGTGTTGCACGCTATCTGGAACTTATGCCAACGCGAGGAACGGCTTTGTAGGTCGGGTTTCAACCCGACATGTCGGGCTAAAGCCCGACCTACAAGGGCCGCACATAAGCACCATCAAGAACGATGCACTGCACTAGTTACCGATCGTCACCCTCATTAGCTGATATTTCCCCAATTTATTAGAAGGGGATGTAAGAGCTGCCTTTATGAAGACGCTTTCCGTGGGAGTCATCTTTGTGCGAGCCGCCACCATGTGAGTCTTCATCGTGTGAGTCATCATCATGATCATCATCATCGTGTGAGTCATCCCGGCCACATTTATTGTGCCCTTTGCCTCCACCATTGTTGCCGCCGCCGCTGCTTCCGCTAGATTTGCAGCCTGCAACGTTTAAGCTGGTCAACGTTACTGCAGCTTTTGCCAGGGCGTTTCCATTGAATGGAGTTGTGGTTCCTGCCAGCCCGGTCATCGTGATGGCTGCCCCCGAGAGAATGGTTCCCTGAAAGGTTGACGTCGTCAATGTCGTGGCTTGAGCAACCCACCAGTACACATTGCAAGGCTTTCCACCGTTAGTCATGATCACTGACAAATTGGTACCTGTCAGAGCTCCTGTGCCGCCAGTTCCAACTTTGAATATCCACACAGCATTTGCATCGCCCAGACCATCGAGCGTCAGTGTGGAGTCTGTGAACGTCACGGCTGCGGCATTGCAGTAAACACCCGGTGTGAGCGTGATCGCCGCGCCTGTGTATGCAGTTCCCAGCGTCCCGGTGCAGGGAATATTCGCATATTGGTCGTATGCGTTGTTGAAATCAGTCAAGGCCTGAGCAGATACTGGCGCGATGATCGTTCCATTGATAGTGCATCCGGTTTGCACGACCGAGGTCATGGAGCCAGAAGAACCCACGTTGCCGCTGATCGTGGAGCCTGTACAGGTCACAGCCCCCGCACTAGTGGGTGCTGCACTAAGGACGGCGAAGTTCGATGCCGTGCCCATTGCAGGCAAAGTTTGAGCCCATGCGGCCGTAGTAAATAATGCGGTCAGTGCAATCAGCCCAACTGAGAATTTTTTCTGATATTTGTTCATGTGTATCTCCTTGAAAAAGATTTAGACAAATCAATAAGAAAAGGAAACCTTGCAGATTTAAATCTTGAACTTAAATGAGTGGGCAGCCGACCTGGCTTTGGTGTCCCTTGCTTTGTTACGAAGGCGGAGTCTCATGCCGGTTTTTCAAACCAACCTTTGAATAAAACGGTATTGAAAGTGCCAATCGATTTTGTCGTTATAGCCCTTGCCCCAAAGGCATACCGTACGTTGAACCACATTGTGAAAATTTAATATTTGTCGTGAATTAACCTTGCCAATATCGAGAGATTTTTCAGCAGCAAAGACATCTTGGACAGCATGGAGCTGAACGAACTTTGCAAATATTTGGCGCTACAAAGTGAAGTAGTGAATCAGTAGGTCGGCAGGCTTGCGCAACGGTTTGCCAAAAGGAATGTGCGGTAGATTGTGGCGGTGTATTTAGAACGTTTTATGCGCTTTTCACCGCATAGAAATGTAAGGAGAAAAATCGGGTATAGGACAAACACTGAGGTGATATTTCTCTTGCGTCCCATCCCAAATCGGGAAATGCGCCTATACCTATAAATCCTGCTTACGGTAAAAATTACTGCCAACAAACTTTAGCGCTTAGGCATAGTGAAAGGAAAACGACATGAAAAATATTCTGTTCACTCCGACTGCTTTGTTCGTCCTTTGCCTGTATCCCGGATTCGCGGCTGCGGATAACTATGCAACCACAAATATGATGATGGGCGAGCACAGTATGGGCGCGACGGTGGCATCCATCGACCATAAGACCGGCTTTATGAACCTGAAGACCGGCATGGGCATGATGACCCTCCACTATCCCGCGCCGACTTTGAAAGACTTGAAGAAGGGCGACAAGATCACGGTCAATTTGAGTTTCACAAAGAATGAAGGCATGAAAGATGACGGAATGATGAAGATGAAATAGAAACCTTCGTTGTCTGCAACGAACTCCTCCACTGTAGCACTTGACAACGCACGGCATCCCCCTTTGCCGTGTTTTTTTTTGCTCAAGTTAAATGGCGCAACACCTTCTCAATCTTCAACCTGCGCCGCCCCGCAACACTTCTTGAACTTCCTGCCGCTGCCGCAACTGCAAGGTGTGTTGCGGCTTATTTTTTTTGGAATTTCATTTTCAACGCTTATACCATTCGCGCTGTCTGCCGCACGACGTTGCGGTGCCCAGAATTTGTAGATCCAGCCAATGCTGGCCGGGATTTGTTTTGAAAACTCTTCGCGCTGGGCGGGCGTTGCTACCAGCATTTCTTCTGCCTCGGTGACTTCCGGCGCGCCCAGCAAATAGATTGGCCGCAAAGCCGTTGGGCCGTATCTGGATTCAAACATGGCCTGCCAACTTTCTCGCTGCATGTTGATGCCGGTCATGAATCCGTGCGCCCACATTTCGCCGTCCATGTATTCGCGCTCGTCGTCTGCATAGACTTGCAGATCAAACACCGGCTCGAAATGTTCCGCGTCTTGTTGCAGGCTCCACACGATGGCATTCAGGTGGCGCATCATCAGGCCAGTGATTCTTTCTGCCTGGGCATCGCTGGCAAATTTCGGCGCATCTTCTGCTGTCGGTCCCCACACGCGCTGCATCCATTCGCTCGGCTCTGGCATCGCCGGGCCGGAAGCGATGGCGGTCAAAAATCCATCCAGACAATCCAGCAGCATGACTTCATTGCTGGTGGCATCGGACATCAGGAAGCTGTCGAGCTCGTCCATTTCTTTCTCGGACAGCGCGAGCGTGACTTTCATCGGATTTGTTTCTTGTTTTGACATGATTCTTCCTGAATGATTAATTCTCTTGCTTTGAGTGAGCGGTAGAGTTCGGCGCGGACATTAGCAGAAAACTCAAAGGGGTTCGGATTGTTTTCAGCATCCTGCCTCAGCCCACCTTGCCCGCAAGCCAATAAATACGGGCATCTCCATCAAGTGCATGATGCAGATCGCCTATTGACGGGCATCTTCACGAGGTGATGTGCGGAATTGTATTTATTTGACCCGGTGCTCGTTGTGAATACGGTAAACTCGTTCGCGTCTAGCCTGCTCGAAACTATCCCCGCAAAATTACCATGCACACGCTTACTGCCCTCACCTTCCGCTTCCTGCTGTTCGCGCTGCCGCTGCTGGCACATGCCGCTCTTCCCCAATCTTCCAACGTCCCCGGCGGTGTGGCGCTTGTTCCGTTGTGCAGCGTTACGGTTTGCGCCGATGCGCCGCAGGCATGGTTGGGTGAGCAGCCGGTGCTGGTAGCGGCCGATCACGATGAATGGGTTGCGGTGGTGGGGTTGGCGCTGGATATGGCTCCGGGGGCGCATGTGTTGCGCGTGAAAATCGGCGAGGAGGCGAGGGCGCAGGAGTTTGTGGTCAGCGCCAAGGATTACCCCGCGCAGTACGTCACGCTGAAAGACAAAAGCAAGGTGGAGTTATCGCCCGAGAATTTGGCGCGGGCGGAGCGCGAGATTGCGGAGATCATACAACTCAAGTTGCACTGGCGCGCGGCGCAGGATGTTGATTTGGCACTGATGCTTCCGGCCAAGGGCAGGCTGGGGGGGCGTTTTGGTGTGCGCCGTATTTTTAATGGGCAGCCGCGCACGCCGCATGTCGGGCTGGATGTGGCGGTGAAGCGCGGCACGACTATCAGGGCGAGTGCGCAAGGCGTGGTGCTGGCGGTGGCAGATTATTTTTTTAACGGCAAAACGATTTTTGTCGATCACGGCAACGGGCTGATTACCCTGTACTGCCATCTTGAGCGGATCGATGTTCAACCTGGCGCGACGGTGGACAAAGGCCAGCCCATAGCGCTTTCCGGTAGGAGCGGGCGCGCCTCCGGCCCGCATCTGCACTGGAGCGTGGTGCTTAACGGAGCGATGGTTGATCCCGAATGGTTCATTGCGGCAGCGCAGTAGCAGCGGTTATTGATTCACCGTTTAAACCGCAGTTGAAGATGAATACTCCGAAAATCCAATCCATTACACCGCACTTGTAGGTCGGGCTTTAGCCCGACATGTTGGGTTGCCCCGCAGGGGTTCTTGCACCCTTGGGTGAAACCCGACCTGCAAAACCGTTCTTCGCGTTGGTAAAAGTTCCAGCTAGTGTGCAACACCACACTAGTGTAGGTGCGAATGAATTCGCACCTACAAACTGCCCAACTGTTTTTTATGTTCACTACAGCGCTATCTCGGCACGAGCCGGTAAACCTTGTGTTCGGAATATTTTGCATCTGCTTCACCCGCGTCAGTTTCCAGCACGCTTTCAACATGCGCCAGCTCAATCTCGAAGGCTTCCGAATAGAGCGTGGTGATTTCGCCGGACGCGCCCAGTGTGACTTCCCGCGTTTCGCCTTCCTCGGCATCTTCGACAGTCAGCAGGAAAATTTTGCACGCTGGCGGAAGTATTTGTTTGAGGTGGGCGACATACAGACGGCGTAAATTTTCAGGTAGCGCGGTGAGCGCGGCTCTGTCATACACCACGTCGATATGTCCCAGATCAGCCCGGCTCACGGCGAAGTAATCGCCGCAGAGAATACTGATTTTTCCGCATTGCCAAAGGGTGAATTGCGCGACTTGCCGCTGGCTGGGCTGCATGCGGTTTTCGCTGAAGAATGCGCGCACGGCGACATCGCTCAATTCCATACCGATGACTTCATACCCTTGTTGCGCCAACCAGATCATGTCCAGACTTTTGCCGCACAGTGGCACGAACACTCGGCTGTCCGCTGCGAGTTTAAGGCCGCGCCAGAAGCGGACGAGCAGCGGGTTGACTTGCGTCTGATGAAAGTCGGTCTGCTGGTCGCGCCAGTATTGCTGCCAGAGTGCGTTGTCGTTGCCGGGCATGGTTGAATTTGTTTAGTTGAAGGATGGGCAAGCAGGAGAATTTGCGGCTGGTCAAAGCCTAACACCTTCCGCCTTGCGTGACGAAAATGGTTGAATCCGCAACCCGGTTGATACTTCCATTTCCATTTCAAGCATCGTGCAGATCGCCTATTGACGGGCATGTGCGTGGATGTTGCCGACTTGTCGGCTTTACATCCACGGCCTACTCCTTGCTGGTACTTCACGATGCTCCTTGAAAAACAAGGTCTTTGGCTTGCTCTGTAGAAGCTAAACTGAAAGCGATACGTTTTGAATTTAGGCATAATCCGCACGACCAGACTCGGTATTGCCCCACCATCAGTGAATTATTTTGAACAATAAGGCTGCCATTCAATCCGCACAGTTGCGGCAGTTACTTTCTGTCAGCAAGGTGTCGTTGCTTGCCAGCATTTTTCTTGCCGCATTTCTGGCCTATATGCAGCGGGAGGTGGTGTCTTCCCCGGCGCTTCTTGTCTGGTGTTTGCTGATGGTGTTGGCCTCGCTGTTGCGGGCGGTCTTCGTTTATTCGCCCCAACATTTTACGGTCGATCACGATGCCGAAACCCGTCTATGGAAGTTTCGTCTTGGCGTGATTGTGGCCGGGGCGGTATGGGGTTCGTCCGGCTTTCTGCTGTTCCCTGCCGATCATCCCCAGCATCTGATGTTTTTGATTTTCGTGCTGGCGGGCATGACCGTCGGCGGCGTGGCTTCGTTTTCCGCCGACCTGATTAGTGCCGTCGCATTCTCCGTGCTGATTTCCCTTCCCGTCACCCTGCGCTTGTTTGCGGCGGGCGACAACATGTCCGTGGCGATGGGCATGGCGGTGTTGCTGTATCTGGGCTTCATGATCGTCACCCTGCGGCGCATCAACCGGAATGTGGTCGAGAATATTTTTCTGCGTCTCGAAGCCGCCGCGCGCGAGGAAAAATTGCGCGAAGGCAATCAACGCTACCGCTTGCTGTTGAGCCATTTGCCTGTCGGCATTTTCCATTTCGATACCGATCTGGTCATCACTTATTGCAATGATCGCTTCGCCGACATGCTGCGCAGCTCCACCGACCGCGTGATCGGGCTGGACATGAAGCAACTGAAGCAGCAGGCCATTCTGCCGGGGCTGCGCAAAGCGCTGCAAGGCGAGATGGGTTATTACGAAGGCCATTATTTCGCCACCCACAGCGTCGCCGACGCGTGGATTTATATGTCCTGTGCGCCTTTTCCGAACGGCGACGGAACCATCGTGGGCGGAATCGCCATCGTGCAGGATGTGTCCGAGCACAAGGCGGCGGAAGAACAAATCAATAATCTGGCGTTTTACGATCCGCTCACCGAACTGCCCAACCGGCGGCTGCTGCTGGACCGGCTGCACCACGCGCTGGCGGCCAGCGCGCGCAGCGGCAAAGAAGGCGCGCTGTTGTTTATCGACTTGGATAATTTCAAATCACTCAACGATACGCTGGGCCACGACATGGGCGACTCGCTACTGCGCCAGGTCGGGCAGCGGTTGCTGGCCTGCGTGCATGAAGACGACACCGTGGCGCGTCTGGGCGGGGATGAGTTCGTGGTGATGCTGGAAGATTTGGGCGGGCACGATCTCGAAGCGGCGGCGCAGACCGAAGCCGTCGGCGAGCGAATTCTCGCCACGCTGGGCCAGCCCTACCAGCTCGACGCGCACGAATATCGCTGCACTCCCAGCATAGGCGCGACCTTGTTTCAGGGGCATCGTCTTGAAAAAGAAGAGCTGCTGAAACAGGCCGACATTGCCATGTATCAGGCCAAAAAAGCCGGTCGCAACACGGTGCGTTTTTTCGACCAGCAGATGCAGGATGCGGTGACCGCGCGCGTGGTGCTTGAAAGCGAACTGCGCAAGGCGCTGGAGAAGCAGCAATTCCGTTTGTATTACCAGATTCAGGTGGACAGGACGCGCCGCCCTTTGGGCGCGGAAGCGCTGATCCGCTGGATGCACCCGCAGCGCGGCCTGATCTTGCCGGAGCATTTCATCAAAGTGGCGGAAGAAACCGATCTGATTTTGTCTATCGGGCAATGGGTGCTGGACGCGGCGTGCGCGCAGATCAAGGCGTGGCAGCCCGAGGCGCGCACGCGCAATCTGGCGCTGGCGGTGAATGTGAGCGCCAAACAATTTCGCCAGCGCAATTTCGTCGAGCAAGTGCAAGCCGCCGTGCAGCGCCACGGTATCAGCCCGGTGTTGCTCAAGCTGGAACTGACCGAAAGCATGTTGCTGGACAATATCGAAGAGATGATTAAAACCATGCGCGCCCTGAAAAATATCGGGGTGCAGTTTTCGCTGGACGACTTCGGCACCGGCTATTCGTCCCTGCAATACCTCAAGCGCCTGCCGCTGGACCAGATCAAAATCGACCGCTCGTTCGTGGCCGACATCACGTCCGACAGCAGCGACGGGGAAATCGTCGGCACCATTATCGCGATGGCGCAAAACCTGTATCTGGATGTGATTGCCGAAGGCGTGGAAACCGAAGAGCAGCGCCAGTTTTTGCTGGGCAACGGCTGCGCCCATTTTCAGGGAAATCTGTTCGGCAAACCGCTGCCGCTCGAACAGTTTGAGGCGCTGCTGAAGCAAGAGTAACAGTCTGGGATAGCGTTCTGCACCCTCCGTAGGTCGGGTTTCAGCCCGACATGTCGGGTTGAAACCCGACCTACGAACACCTTCATCTGCCCTTGATCCTCGGCGTGGCGATGCTGCGACCCAGTGTCGTTTTCGGCAGATTGACTTGCGGATGCTGGCTTTGGATATGCTGTTCAAACTCGGCTCTGCGTATCCACGAGTAACAGAACGGGCAGGTGAAACGAATGCTGGTCTGATCCGATTCCGGTTCGTTCATCCATAACGGTTTGGTGGTTTTCATCGCGTATCCTCTTTGGAGGTGAGAAAATTTTTAGGGAAAAGAATCCTCCCCAATTGCGGCGTATTGCGACAGAAGTGCGGAAGTCGACCCCACTCAGGCGGGCGGAGTTTTCTCGAAAAAGCGGCCATTGACGCTGAGCGTGGCGACCGCCGCCTTGAGCTTGGCATCCCCGGCGAAATCGGTTGGGTTGCCGACCCGGTCAACATGGCCGTAGATGGTTTGCTCGCCCGCCGTGTCGCGCGGGTGTGTGGCTGGCTGGGGCGCTTCCGTTGCCTGCAACGTTGCAGCGCGGGAAAGAATCTCGCTGCGTGTAAGGCATTGTTCGACGAGCTTGCGCTCGGCAGTCGTATTCATGTTGCCGACGCTCATTTTGGTGATGAACATTGTTTCCATGATGATTCTCCAATCGGTTTGTTGAGCTACAAGCCAAGTTGATGAGAAACGAACAGTGCAATTGTTTGCTTGAACTGGATTGCTTTGCTTTAATTGATGTGGGAATTATTCCCGCGTAGTTGAATGCTATCGTTGGTTTATGTCCCGCGTCAAGCGATATGTGTAAAATTGTCCCACGCGCAAAAAGGTAACCACATGGAAACTAATGACAATTTTTCCGGTGTCAGTCTTCAGACACCCTCTGCTTCGTTGATTTCGGCGGTGCGCTACATGCTGCGCCCGCTGGTCAAGCTGCTATTAACACATTCAATTACTTATCCGTTCTTGTCCCATTTGCTCAAGTCGATCTACGTCGAAGTGGCGACCGAGGAGTTCCGCCTGCAAGGCAAACCGCAGACCGATAGCCGCATCAGCCTGTTAAGCGGAGTGCATCGCAAGGACGTGAAAAACCTGCGCCCGGAAAGAATGCTGGAGCAGACGATTCCGCCCACGGCTTCGCTGAGCAGCAAGCTGGTGAAAGCGTGGACCAGCGACCCGCAGCATCTGGACGATACCGGGCGGCATCGCCCGTTGCCGAGACTGATGAGCGAAGGCGGCGGCGCGTCGTTTGAAGGGCTGGTCGCTTCGGTCAGCAAAGACATCCGCTCGCGCGTGATTCTGGACGAATGGCTGCGCACCGGGATCGCCAAAATTGATGCCGAAGGGCTGGTGTGCCTGATTACCGATGCCTCTTCCCGGGAAAGCGGGTTCGACGAGAAGGCGTATCGCATTGGCCTGAACTTGCACGATCATTTGTGCGCGGCCGCGCAGAATCTTCAGGGGCAACAACCGCCACTGCTGGAAACCAGTATTCTGGCAAACAAGCTGACGGCGGAGTCGGTCACCGAGTTGGAAGCGCTGTCCAAAAAATTGGGCGCACAGCTGTTGGATACGCTACGCCAGCGTGCCGCCGAACTGGCGGCGCGCGATGCCAAGCAGCCGGATGCGCAGCAACGCATGAATTGCGGCCTGTATTTTTATAGCACCGGAATGAAAGAGATGAAGCCATAAACCTAAACCGCACTTGGGGTGTTTGTAGGTGCGAATTTATTCGCACGATTCCGCCCCTACTTGCCGCGCCGCCAAAACAATCCCATCAACGGTTTAACGCTGGTGCCATGCAGCAGGATGGAGAGTGTGACGACGATCAGTGTCATTTGGATCAATTGCAGCGCCAGCGGCTCTGGCAGTCCGTGCTGTATGGCGTACATCAGGTAGTAGAGTGAGCCGATGCCGCGCACGCCGAACCAGCCTGTCAGGCCGCGTATGCGCCAGGGGGTATTCGTGCCCAGCAGGCCGACGAAGACACTGAGCGGGCGCGCGATCACGAACAGAAACAGCGCCAACCACACGGCTTGCCAAGTCCACGAGTTGAGATACAGCGAGCCGCCGATCAGCAACACCAGCACCAGTTCCGAAAGTCTTTCCAGATGCTCCTTGAACACCAACGATCCTTCGCTGACGGTTTCCGCCGGCTCGGCTACCGGTTGGGCGTTGGCATCCGCGCGTAACGTTCGCTGGGTATTGCCGCCGTCAAAAACATCCTGCGCAACTTTGGCCAGTTTCAATTCGGTTTGGCGCAGCGCGACGGCGGCAAAAAATACCGCCAGAAATCCCCAGCCGTTCACCATCACTGTCAGGCCGTAAACCATGCCGATCAGGCCGAGGCCGAGGAAGTCGTCCATGAGTTGGTGTCGGTGCGGTTTGCTGCGCAGCTTCCAGCCAATGCGCGCCAGTGCCATGCCGGCGGCCACGCCGATGACCACGCCGGACAGCGTGGCCCACAGCACATCCACCAACAACCAATTGATTCCAAACTCGCCGAGTTCATGCAAGCCCAGCAAGCCCATGCCCAGCATCACAAACGGAAAGGCGCTGCCGTCGTTCATGCCCGCTTCGCAGGTAATGGTAAAACGCAATTGGTCGTGGTCGCCGGGATGGCGGATTTGCACATCGGTGGCCAGGACGGGATCGGTGGGCGCAAGGATTGCCCCCAGCAGCACGCCCGCGCCCAAAGGCAACCCCAGCACGTAATAAGCAAAAGCGGTAACCAGCGCGACGGTGATGGTCATGGATACCGTCGCCAGCAAAACCGGCGCGCGCCAGCGGGAAAAGTTGAACGGCACCGGCATTTTGACACCGGCAGAAAACAGCGAGATGAGTACCGCCACTTCGGTCAGCGTTTCCAGCAGCGCCGATTGTTGCAGCGGGTTGAAATGAAATAAATCGAAGGCGCTCGGGCCGACCAACATGCCCACGGCCAGATAAATAATGGCGGAGGTGATCGCCGAACGCTGGAGAATTGAAACAGTGAGCCCCATGACCAGCAACAGTCCGCCAATGAGCATGAACCAGTGTGCGTTAGTCATGGGTGCGCCGCAAATCAGCTTTATCGCGCGCCCTTGTGATCTTTTTGCCCGTCATTTTTATGCCTGCCAGCGACCTCAAGTGTTTCCGCTTTCTGCTTCTGCTGCTTGATCTCTGCTGCCGGGAAAGGGTGCGTGGGTAAGGGTTTTTGATTTGGATTTTTGGTTTGCTGAGTCATGGAAGTCTCCAGATTAAGTGGTTGTTCATTCGCATCGCAAACGATGTGAAGACGGACATCTTGTTCCCATCCGATCAAAAAATCCGTGCGCCAGCAAACAGAAATTAGCGGGGTAAACATTTATCCCGGATTGTCCATTAGGCCGAGAGCCACTGTAGGAGCGAGCTTGCTCGCGAAAGCACTTC
>JAGVNQ010000327.1 GCA_020053195.1 Sideroxydans sp. | reverse complement strand
TTCTTCGCGGAAATGTTCGAGCAAACGACGCGCGACCGAAGGCGACAGCGGCGGGTGGCCTTCCACAATGCCGCGCAGTTGTTTGACCAGATGTTCCGCCATCTGGTCTTTCAGCAAATAACCTTGTGCGCCAGCGCGCAGCGCGGGAAACAGATGCTCGTCGTCGTCGAAGATGGTGGCGACAATAATCACGCATTGGGGAAAACGCGCGGATATTGCTTCGATCACTTGTGTACCGTCGCCGTCCGGCAGGGAAAGATCGATCAGCGCCAGGTCGAACTGAAACTGGTTGATGATTTTCATTGCCCCGGCCACTTCGGATTCGCAGCGCACCCGCGCGCCGGAAAAGGCGGTCTGGATAACTTCGCACAGCAGCAGTTGCGACTCCGGCAAGTCTTCCAACAGTAGGACGGTTTTCATACTGATAAATCCTTTAGCCCGTCATTCCTGCGCAGGCCGGAATCCAGATGATTCAAGAATCCCCCGTGTAGCGGGACAAAACCATGGCTTAGTCTGCTTCGCAGCGTATTTGTTTTGGCTGGATTCCGGCCTGCGCCGGAATGACGAAGTTTTATTGATGGATTTTTTTGATTCATATCAGTGGCGTTTCTATCGTCATTTGTACTTTGTTCCCGGCGGAACTGATGCTCAAGCCGCCGCCCAATTCTTCCAGCCTCCCGCGAATGTTGCGCAGGCCGTAGCCATCGCGCCAGGCGAGCGGATCGGCAATGCTGCCATCGTTTTCCACAACGGCTTTTAGCTGCATTCCATTCACATCAATTTCGACTTTGATGGAGGACGGCGCGGCGTGTTTGAGCGCATTGGTGACCAGTTCGCGTATCACTGATTCCAGCATGGCTTTTTTGCGCGGCGGCAATTCGATGTCCGGCAGGGCTTCGCTTTGCTGCCAGTGCAGGCGGCAATCTGCCGCTTCGCAGCGCGATCCCGCTTCCGCGCGCCAATCGGCCAGCGCGTTGCTTAACGGCACGGGGCGTGAGTCCATCGCGGCGATGGCGGTGCGCAAATCTTTCATGGCATCACGCGCCACGTCGGCATCCGGCGTGCCGCGCAGGTGATGGATGAGCTTGAGCAGCCGCGCACCGATGTTGTCGTGCAAGTCGCGCCCGAGACGCAGCCGTTCCTGCGTCACGCCTTGTTCGTAGCTGGTGCGCCCGCTCATGATCTGTTGCAGCAACTGGCTCAGCGATGCGGCGAACAGCGCATCGCGCGAAGAAAACAATTTTGTGCCGCGCCCGGCATAGCGCAGCATGTATGCGGGCAAATTTCCGCAACCCGGAACGGCTAATCCGAGCCCTTCTTCGCGCACGCCTCCAGCTTTGTCTTGTTCACTTTGTTTAAATTCCAGCGGATCGAAAATGCGCCGCAGCAGTGCTTCCCAGCGCGCTTGCTGTTCATTGGCAGCCGCTATGAAGGCAATCGCTGAAAGCTCGGGTAACAGGTTGTCGAATTTTGGAGCTGTTGCGCCCACAAGACGTTCCCACAGCCATTGTCTGAACGGGAAGTACAGCCAGCCGCACAACAGCAGGCTGATGCCCAGCGACGCACCCTCTGTCACTCCGGTAAAGATGAGCAACATGTCCAAGGCAATCACCGAGGTCGCGCCCGCCACCCACAAAAACACGCGATATGCCCATTCATCTATATCGAACAAGCGGTAGCGGCTCAGCCCCAGCGCGATGCCGACGTACATGATGAGGAAGAAGCCGATGGCGTAGCCCATGGGCAACAGCGCGGGCTGGTCGAATAGAAGCGGGACAATATTGGTGACCGAGAACAACGAGCAGCCGAGCAATACAGACAGGACAAACCAGCGCAATGCGGCGCGTTCCAGCGGCTGTCCGCGCGTGTGCCGCCACTGCACCGCCGCGATGATAAATGCCAGAATCATCTGAACCGAAATTGCCAACATCGGCTCTCTTGAATCCGGCAATAAATGGAGAGTATTTGCCAGCCATAATGGAAAAAATAGGGCCGGAATCCACCACAAGGTGCGCGGGGCAACCAGCGCTCGCGGAAAACTTAAAAACATGGCGAGGATTGCGCCCCCCATCGCTTGTCCCGACAGCGAATTGAAATTATCCAGCTGGCTGAACCACGCACCATCCAACGCCAACGCCCTTTCGCTGATCAGTGCTCCGGAAATTCCACCCATCAGCAACGTCAGCCCGGTCAGCGCAAACATGCGCGCCCCCCAGTCTTTTGGGCTCAGGAGATATACCCAGCAGGAAATCATGAAGGCCGTGCTCACCACGAACAAGGTGAACCAGAACATGGCTGACAAACTGGCTAATGGACGAGGGCGGGGAGTGATAGAGGTGATGTGCTCTGCGTTGTTTTTATCTAACCAGACAAGACTGACCTTGCTCATGCGCAGCATCGCATCCATTGCGGATTGCTTGGCAAAAAATTTATCTTTCTCCAAATAACTTGCGAATGAATCCAGATTTTCGGTCAAATCCAGCGGAAGCAATTCGACGGCGCTTCCTGTTGCAGAAATCACACGGCGCACCTCGGCTCCCGGCGTGATCTGTTGCGAATAATCCACAACCACGCGCAGCTTGTCGCCGTCCACCGCCATGCGCACGCCCAGCCATGGCTCTTGCAAGGCGAGCCATGCCGTGGCGGCGCACGCCGCCAAACAGCCTAGCCACAGCAGTTGCAACAGAAAGGACGGGCGTTTGAACAACAGGCGCATCTCGGGATTTTCGATGAATTTCGACGCTGCGACTTTAGCAAATGCCGAAACTAAAGCTACCCCCCTGAACGCGGGATTGAACGAATTATGCGGAACTCATAATCTTGCATGTAAGTTTCACCGTGTCCGTTCCGTTTCGTAACATCCAAAATTCTTCAGGGAGAAAACCATGCAATTGCATTTCACCAAAACCGTCTCTGTGCTGCTGGCAGCGCTAGTGTTAACCGCGTGCGCAACCTCGGCACCCAAGAGCAGTGTGTCGCTGAATGTGGCGGGCGGCCTCGGCAATCCCGCCGCCATCAAAGGCAAAAAACTAGCCGTCAGCGGCATAAACGTGAGCGAAGGCGTGCATCTGGAACGTCTAACCCTGTTGAGCGGCGAAGGCCATACCGGCAAGAAACTGGCTAGCGCCGCGCTGGCTGGCGCATTCACTATGATGGGAGCAGGAGCCGGAACGGATTTTGCCTCGCGCGAACCGGTGGAAGATCACCTTTCCGAAGCCGACGCGAAAAAAATGGGCGACGATATTGCCAAGATTCTGAACAACGCGCTGCAAGCAAGCGGACTGGATATGATGGATAACAAAGCCGTACAGGCATTGCCTGCGTTCGCCAAATCCGAAGGCGAGAAGGGACTGACCAAGGACACGCAGTTCATCAAGGGCAAGATGTTCAACCCCGACCTGTATCTGGGCTATTACAACGTGCCCGTGGCGGGCTTCAAATATCGCAGCGCGGGAATTTTCTCCGGCGCATCGTCCGATGATTTCGCTGCTGCCATTCAGGATGCCACCGGTTCGCCGCTGGTGCTGGCCTGGCAAGTCAACGTGGTGAATGACCGCAAAGTTATGCGTGTGCGCGACCTGACCCTGCGCTGCTACGGCAAACGTGAAGGCTGGATGGGTGGCAACGGCAAACTGTTGCTGTCGCTGTCGGTCAACCCTGACGAGATCAGCGTGCCCAGCGGCGAAAGCCACAAAAACCTCGAATACTGGAAAGCCTTGTCGCCCAAATTTGAAGAAGCGGCCAAGGCGATTGCAGAGCGTCTTGCATTCCAGATTTCTGCCAAGTAATTAGCTTTCGCAGGAAGCAAACCCGGGTATTTTTGCAAACCCCTCAAACCGCCCCAGCCAGTACAGGTTGCGGGCGGTTTTTTTCGCAATACCAGCCACCTCCGCTAATGGGATATGCTTACACCTCTTCAATATTGTTGGTATTTGTTTTAGGCGCACGTTTCAGTATGCACACCGTTTCCCGCTATTGCCCCTCTCTGCTGCTTGCCACTTTGCTGCTGGCGATGCCTGCGCTGGCGCAAGAAACATCAAACGGGCTTGATGCGGTCACGCTGCAATTGAAATGGACGCATGCTTTTCAGTTCGCCGGTTACTACGCGGCGAAAGAACAAGGCTATTACCGCGAGGCAGGTCTGGATGTAAAGATTGTGGAAGCGCTGCCCGGTGATGATCCGGTCAAGAACGTGCTGGAAGGTCGTGCCGAATTCGGGGTGGGTACCAGCGCTTTGTTGTTGCAGCGCAAAGCCGGGCAGCCGGTGGTGGCGCTGGCCGTTATTTTCCAGCATTCGCCTTATGTGCTGATCGCGCGGCAACTCAAACCCACGCAGGATATTCACGATCTTATCGGCAAGCGCGTGATGCTTGAGCCGCAGGCGGACGAGTTACTGGCCTATCTCCAGAAAGAGGGAATCCCGCTCAGCCAATTCATGCAAGTCGAGCACAGCTACGATCCACAGGATTTAATCAGCGGCAAGATTGATGCGATTGCGGGTTATGCCACCAATCAACCGTACTACCTGGATCGCGCAAGGTTTGCCCATTACCTATACACGCCGCGTTCCGCCGGGATAGATTTTTACGGCGACAATCTGTTTACCACCGAACAGCAATTGAAAGACTATCCCGAGCGCGTTAAAGCGTTCCGCGAAGCCAGCTTGCGCGGCTGGAAATATGCCGTGGAGCACCCGGAACAAATGGCGGATTTGATCCTCGCCCAATATTCGCAGCGGCACGCGCGCGAATATTTTTTGTTCGAAGCAAAAGAAACCATCGCCCTGATGCATCCCGAACTGATCGAAGTGGGCTATATGAGCGCCAGCCGCTGGCGGCATATTGCCGACACCTATTCCGACATCGGCATGCTGCCGCGAAATTTTTCGCTGGACGGTTTTTTGTACGACCCCAACCCGCAACGCGATCTGACCTGGCTATATCGCGGCCTCGCTATCGCGCTGCTGCTGGCCATCGTCGCCACCATCGTGTTTCTGCTGATTAAATCCAGGCAAATGAACCGGAAACTTGAACAGCGGGTTGCGGCTGCGCACACCTCGCTTTCAGCCAGTTTCAAACAGCGGCGGGAACTGGAAATCCAGCATGCCGAAGCGGACGAACGGGAACGTATCTACCGCGATCTGCATGACGACCTCGGCGCAAAACTGCTGG
>JAGVNQ010000124.1 GCA_020053195.1 Sideroxydans sp. | reverse complement strand
GGGTTGCCGTGTAATAGATCCGTGGTCTCTGTTTCATTTGCAACACTCCTTCTGCTTACGCAGTTTCTAGTGTGTTGCATCCACCGGTTGAATCCAAGGCCAATAGCCGTCATTGGAGGTTGAGATCGCACTACCAGTTAGAGGCCATTCAATAATCTTCTTCTTGATATATTTCCCCCCTTACCGTAAAGTAAGGAAAATTAATAAGGAGAATCAATTATGTCTATGGCAACAATGACTAGCAAAGGGCAAATCACCATTCCAGCTATTGTGCGCGCCGCTCTCGGTGTTGAGTCTGGGGATAGGATTGAGTTTGTTCAGATTGAGAATGGACGCTTTGAATTGGTGGCCTCCACTCATTCAGTGACAGCATTGAAGGGGTTGGTGCGAAAACCCGCAAGACCCGTAACCATCGAGGCAATGAATCAGACCATTGCAGCACAAGGAGCAAAAGCGAGATGATCGGCTTGGACACCAACGTCCTTGTTCGCTATGTCGCGCAAGATGATGCGAAACAATCCCCCAAAGCAACTCGACTGATCGAGTCTTTAACTGCTGATGCACCTGGCTATGTGGGCGAAGTCTCAGTCGTCGAGTTGGTTTGGGTATTGGCGGGCTGCTACGCTTTAACCAAGGAGGAAATATGCGAAGTCTTGGAAACGCTGTTACGCACCAAGGAAATTGTCGTAGCGAATGCCGATATTGTTTGGAAAGCGGTACGCCAATTTAAAGCAAGCAAAGCTGATTTTGCAGACTGCTTAATTGGAATTTCAGCAAAAGAAGCAGGCTGTAATTACACAGCGACATTTGATCGTGATGCCGTAAAGTACTGCGGAATGAAATTGATCGAATAAGCCCCCTGCCTCTGCTGCTATCAAAAAGCAATTGAGAGCCTATTTTATGGGTACATTCAAAGTAACCAACCCAGCCTTACGTACGCTCGGAGTGACACCAAAGCGACCGGACGACAATGACTCTTACGGGTCGATACCCGCCAAAGCTGAATCAACTTCTCCCTTCCTCGCGGCATATTAATTCCCCACCTTCGCCGCAACGCCCGTCAAATGGCGATCCGCATCATGCATATCATGTAGATCGTCTATTGGCGGGCATCTACAGATGGGTGGCCATGTAAAATTCAGAGGGTCATTCCATTTGATGCATCTGGAGCACGACCAAGTCACACGCATCACTTCGCCTCAACGCGCGCGATCCGTACAATTTCTTTGGCAATATCTTCCGGGGATAAAACAAAGTCGATACAGCCGCTTTCGATTGCGCTCTCAGGCATGTCTGGCTGTTTTGCCGTACTCAGTTTTTGCGCGATGGTAATGCCGCCGATTTCCTGGATGCCGCACAACGCGGCTGCCCCGTCGCCATCGTAGCCCGAGACAATAATTGCAATCAGTTTGCCGTCCCAATATCGGGTGAGTGAACGCAGGAATACGGTGATTACGTCAGGCCAGCCACGGGGTTTGGATATTGGCTTGAGCAGGAACTCTCCATTGAGGACGTGTAAGTCCCGATTTTCGGGGATGATAAATACATGGTTGGGTTCGATGAGCAAACTTTCCGTAATCAGATCAACCGGCATGGTGGTGAATCGGGGAAGCACTTCATGCAGGTGGGTAGGCATTTCTGTGATGTGATTTACGATGACGATGGCCACGTCCATGTCCGCCGGAAGATTTTGCAATAACCGAATATACGCGTCGAGACCACCGGCTGAACCGCCGACGCAAACTATCGGAAAGTCCTGTGGCGGATTTGTTTTAATAGGCATTTTCATTCTCTTGAATATCGCTAATTTTAAGATTAAAAAATATTCAACAATCGTTCTGTCTGTTGGCGTGCATAGGGAATTTTTGTTTATTGATCCGGCACGCAAACTGTATCGTTTTCGTCATTCCCGCGAAGGCGGGAATCCAGTTGATTAAAAGCTTCCCGCGAAGCGGGACAAAACCAAGCGCTTGTCCGCTTCGCGGAATATTTTCTTTGCTGGATTCCCGCCTTCGCGGGAATGACGGAATAAAAATTTTTAGAGAGGCTCTCTTGATTTTGAGTTCGTTACCACACAGACGTTCGGCAACGCGAAGTTCAATCTCAGTTGCAACAGGAATTTCCTGTCAACTTGAATGAAAGGGTCTGAACATGAACAAGAATCAAGTCAAAGGAGCTGTAAAAGACATCGCCGGTAAGGTGCAGGAAGAAGTGGGCAAACTGTCCGGCAGCAAAGAGCAGCAAGCCAAAGGCCTCGACAAACAAATTTCGGGTAAAGCCGAAAAAGCCTTCGGTGATGCAAAAGAGGCATTCAAGGATGCGACAAAACATGCTTGAAGTTTGAAAGTTTGAACGTGATAAAAAATGACCCCTGCGCGGGGTCATTTGCATTTCAGATGCACCGCGCCGTATTTTTAAAAATCCGGGTTAATACCCGGCTTCTCTTTGGTGGCGTAGCGCCACGATGAGCGCAGTCTGTCCATCGAAACGGTACAGGGCAAGATAGCCGCTGCTGCCAAAAGAAATCGGCCACTCCCTGTATTCCGGTTCCATCTCTGCGATAGGCCGTCCGACTTCGGGATGTTGCACGAGGATATTCACGCTTTGACGTATTGCCTTAACGGCTTCTTTGGCGGCAAGCAGGTTTTTTGCTGCCAGGAAACGATAGACGCGCTGCATGTCGTCCAGCGCGGCAGGCGACCAAATTACACGTGACATGCGGGCGGTTCCACATCCTGGCCTTGTTCCAGTTTGGCGAGCCAAACATCCGCCTCGTCATGGGTGATATGCAACCCGGTGGCTTGGTATTCTTCCCATGCGCGGATGCCATCTTGTCTGAATGCCTCACGCTTTTCTTCGCGTTCGACATACTCGCTTATCGCATCCAGCATGACGCGATGCGGCGTGCGATGACGTGCATCCGCAAGGCGTTTAACCCGGTCTTTGATTCCCTGATCGACTTTGAGCGTAGTCGAACAATTTGCAGTCATAGCCATCATTTCTCCAAGCAAAAACAACAAGGTGTTACTTCGTGTCACTGTACTTCAAGGTCAAGTTGGATGCAATGTGCATCTTTCGCCAGTTTTTCTACCCGGATGTTCATTAGACCAAAAAATCTTGTGAGCGAGCTTGCTCGCAAAAGGGCTTCGCGAGCAAGCTCGTTCTTGCTGGGGATGAAGTTGATAGTGGATTTTCTGGGTTAATTCGACGGCATTGAAGGTGGCGGGGAATAACACGCCGGAATCGCTCACTGCACCTTCATCTTCGCCACCAAACTAAACGATGCATTGTTGCCGCCGCTGGCTGCGCTGAACACGCCGCTGGGATTGATTCTTACGCCGGTGACGTTTGCATCGTAGCCTGCGGCATCGGGGGTGACGCTGTAGGTGTAGGGCGCGCCGCCGCCGGGTTGGTTGGAGTAGCTGACGTTGCTGGCAAAGGTGTATGACAGGCCGCAGGCGGGTGTGGCGCTGCACGTGAAGGTGACGGGCGGGTTGCTGCATAACGTCGAGACGCACAGCTTCATGTTGGCCGGAATCGCGTCGGTCACCACGGTTGAATTGTTGTCCGCGATGCCGTAGCCGCTGTTGGTGGCGGTGATGGTGTACAACATTTCTGCACCCGGGATGGCTTTGGGACTGGTCGTGCCGTTTGACGGGTCGGTGGCGGTGACCACGGATTTGACGATGCCGATAATGGGCGGCAGCAATATGGAATTGGTGTCCATGGTCACTGCGCCGGTGCGTGCCAGTATTCTTCCCGAAACCGTTGCGCCGGAGGTCAGGGTGATGCTGGTGAGCGCCAGTATATTTCCAACGAGTGAGGTGTTGGTGCCCAGCGTGGCGGAGCTGCCGACTTGCCAGAACACATTGCTGCTTTGACCGCCGTTGATGAGCACCATCGTTGCGCCGACAGTGGTGGTGAGCGTGCTGGCAATCTTGAACACCCACACAGCGTTGCTGTCGCCCTGCGCATCCAGCGTCAAAATTCCGCTATTGGCCAGCGTGGTCGAGTAGCAATACACGCCCGGCGTGAGCGTGGCGGCGGCCAGATCCGTCGCTCCGGTGGGGCCGAAATCGCAGGTTTGGGCTGCCGCGTTATTGTAGGCGGTGGTGGTATCGGTTTGCGCGTTGGCGGCGGTAACATCGGCAAGGTGTGCCGTGCCGTTGAGGGTGACGGTGGCGCTGCCGGTGAACGTTGCGCCGGGTGAGTTGCCGAGGTCGCCGTTGATGGTGGTGGTGCCGGTGTTGCCCACCGTGGTCGCGGCCAGCACCGCGAAGCTGGCTGCTGCGCCAAGTGGCGGTGCGGTGGCAACTGCGGCGGCGTTGCCAGAGGCCAGTGCAAGGATAATCAAACTGAAAAAACCATTTATCAGGTTACGCTTTGTGGGAGCGCAACTTGTTGCGCGAATGGTTGTAATCGCGCAACAAGTTGCGTTACCACAGCAGCGATTTCGGTTGAATGGAATAGCCGGAAATATAGCAGTCCAGCCACCCTGCCAGCCGCGAATCCCAAGAAGATTTTTAGAGGAGTACATGTCGGCTATTCCGTGTAGGCCTCGAAAATATTGCGGAACGCCAGGTGGTTGTTCTTGAATACGGCGTACACAATCGGGTCGAAGTGTTCGGGGCGGGTGCGCTCGTCGCCGAAGTTGATAATCTCCATCGACTTCTGGTGGTCGAAGGCGGGTTTGTACGGGCGTTTGCTGCGCAGTGCGTCATACACATCGCACAGGTTCATGATGCGCGCCGCCAGCGGGATTTCTTCGCCGCGTTTGCCGCTTGGATAGCCGCCGCCGTCCCAACGCTCGTGGTGGTTGAGCGCAATCTCCGCGCCCATTTTTAAATACGGCGACTGGCTGTTGCCGAGTATCTTTGCGCCAATCGCGGCGTGGGTTTGCATGATGATCCATTCTTCCGGCGTGAAGCCGCCCGGCTTGAGCAGGATATGGTCTGGAATGCCGATCTTGCCAATGTCGTGCATCGGGCTGGCGAAGAAAATCCGGTCGATAAAAACATCATCCAGCGCCATCAATTTGGCCAGCGCCTGACTGTAATAGCTGATGCGTTTCACATGCGCGCCGGTGTCTTCATCGCGATATTCCGCCGCGCGCGTCATGGTAAAAATCGTTTCCAGATAACTGGACTGAAGCTCGGCGGTTCTTTCCTGCACGCGCGATTCCAGCACGTCGTTGTAGTTGTGCAATTCTTTGTATAACAGGCGCACTTCCAGCATGTTGTGGACGCGCGCCAGCACCTCGGCCAACTCAAACGGTTTGCTGATGAAATCTTTTGCGCCCGCTTTCAGCGCATGTAATTTGTGGTCTGGCTGCGCAGTAATCACCAGCACCGGCAGGTAGCCGTCCACCTCGATTTGCTTCAACTCTTCCATTACCTGAAAACCGTCCATGCCGGGCATTTGCAAATCGAGCAGGATCAAATCGAAATGGTGTTTGCGGTGCAGATCGCACACCTGGCGCGGATCCATGGTGGAAGAAATGGCGATATAACCCGCGCCGCGAATGATGCGTTCGAGCAGCAACACGTTGGCCTGCAAATCGTCAACGATCAGAATTTTGGCGTTGAGAATGTCGGATGGATTGAGCATTTGGTTTCCGATCATGCTGTCGTGCCGCTCGCTTGGGGGGCGGGCACGGCCTTGCCGTCCATGCGCGCGATGGATTCGTAAAGCTGCTGCATCTCGTCGTTTTGGCGGCGGATTAAATCGCGGCTGGCTTCCACTTCCAGCACTTTTTCTTCCAGCGCTTTAACGTAGCTTTTGGTTTCCGCGTACAGCAGGCGCACTTCCAGCATATTGCGCACGCGCACCAGCACCTCGGGCAGTTCGAACGGTTTGCT
>JAGVNQ010000168.1 GCA_020053195.1 Sideroxydans sp. | reverse complement strand
GTCGGGGCTGGCCACGAACCGCGAACTGGAAATCACCCTGCGCCTGGACATGGCCGACCTCAGACCGGCGGGGTATCGGCTGTTTTTGTTTTATCCGAAATAAGCACTTCGCCGCAAGCCTCTAAATACGGGCATCTTCACGATGTTCACTAATACAAAGCCGGTTTAAACACCATCAACCAGAACAACACCAGCATCGCCGGAAACGCGACCAAGCCAAGCCGCGTCCACAGGCGCGCATAGCGCCAATAGCATTGCGGCAATTCAGTTTTGCTTTCCGCCGCGCTGCGCGCCATTTTCGCCATCTGGATTTGCAGCCAGACCACCGGCAGCCAGCTGGTTCCGGCCACGACAAACAAAACCAAGGTCGCCGACAACCACGCGTCGCTTAATGAGTAACCGGCGATCCACACCATCGCCAAGCCGCTGGCAGGCTGGACAATTACCGCCGGAGTGGTGAACCACCAGTCCGCGCGCACTACCAGTCTGGACACTTCGGCAATCGCCGCCACATTGCGCGTGCGGTTGGTGAAGAACATATAAAACGCACTACCGAAACCCACGCCGACCAAGGCCACGCTGGACAGAATGTGTAGCCACTTGAACAAAAAATATCCGCTCATGATTTTTTCTCCGCGTATTGATGCAGCAGCCAGAGCAACAGCAGGATGGGCAGGTTTTTCAGCAGCGGGCCAAACGGGTGCAGCCAGAATTCCGGCAGATACAGCGCGATGACGAGGCTGTAAGCGATCACCAGCGCGGCTTGTGTTTTCCACAACCATGGCGCAGGCCGTGCCAACGTCAGCCAACCCAGCGCCAAATCCAACGCCGCCGCGCCGTACAGCACCAGCAACGCGATGTCGCCGCGCAAACCGACCCGCTCCAGCAGCAACAAGCTTTCTTGCTGCGGATAAATGCCCAGCGACAGCGCGCCCGTCACCAGCCAGACCAACGCCAGCGTGTAGCGCATCAGCTTGAGATCAAGCGCGCGCATCGCCGCTCACGCGATGAAATGGCGGAAGCTGCGTGGCACGCGCCCCAGCAATTGGGCAAACCCGGAAGCGGGCGCGGTGTTGCCCGCAGCCAGCATGGCGTAGGTGTCACTGCACATCGGGCTGGCCGGAATGTAATCGCCCGCTAACGCGATCAGGCGCACCAATGTTGAAGGCAGCGCAAAATGCCAGGCCGGACTGTGAGCCATTTGCGCGCGATAACTGTCCAGCATGCCGCGCATGGTGGTGGCCTCCGCACCCACCGCTTCCACGGTTTGGCTGGTCGCATCTGCGTCGGCCAGCCAGCGCGCCACCGCCGCAGCAATATCGTCAATATGCACCGGTTGCAACGACTGCAAGCCGCCCATGGGCAACACCTGCACCGGCAACTTCGCCATCTGGCGGAACATGACCGCGCTCGTGCCGTCTTCGCCATAAATCACCGACGGGCGCAGACAGAGCCAGCGCACACTCGCGGGCAGTTGATGCAAAGCTGCTTCCGTCGCCAAGCGCGTGCTGAAATACGGCACTTCCACGCCGCTATCCACTCCCAGCGCTGACAGATGCACGATGCGCTGCACCCCCGCTTCGACGCAAGCCGCGAACAAGGCGAGCGGCGTTTCGGTATGCAATTTCTGCATCGGATTCTGTTTGCTATCGCGCAACAGCCCCACCGCATTGATGACGACATCAATTCCTTTCAAACGTGGCAACCAGATTTCTTTGCTTGTGTCGTTACGAAAGTCCACGGCAATATCATCCGGCTCACTAGGCCTGCGCACAGCGCGGATCACCGTAAATCCTGCCTCGCGCAAATCCCGCGTCAAATGTCTGCCGACAAAACCGCTTGCACCGCAAATGAGAATTTTCATGATGCTATCCTTTCCTTGTTGTTAGATTGAACACTGGCCTTCACTACATTGACGACTGCGCTTAAACGCACGACGCGCTTCGCAATTTCCCCACAGCTTGAACAGCAGCGGCATGCCCGTCCATGAGATGAATTGACGGTGGCGTGCAACCCACGGATACACGCGCTCCATCAGCGGACGCGTGTATCTACCACCCCACAAATTGGCAATGGCCGACATACCCACCGTGCGATAAATCAATTCAAATGCTGCCACGCCTTTGATCCATTCGCCCTGCCGATTGCGCACATGCAAGCAATGCATCATCGCTTCGCGCGTCACCCCGTCCGCCGCAAACGGCGTGTCGTCGAACTCGGCGGCGGAACAATCCACCAGTATCAAGCGTTGCGCTGCATCATGAATCTTGATGGCCATCATCTCGCTGTGACACAGGCCGCACGATGCATCAAAGTAAACCGTTAACGGATATTGCTCATTCATAACAGCCTCCATTCATTTCGTTAATTTCTGTCAAAACAGAAACATCAAGGCAAAAAAAAGCCCACTCACTTCGACATCAACAAACCCTGAATCTTCGCTCCCAATTTCATCACCTTCATCAACGTGGCCGGATCGAGCTTCAACATCTGGTCGCCCCAGGTCGATAACGATTCCATCAACGCCAGCGTCTCCTTGATACGCTGCTGCACCGCCGCCTCTTCTTTGCTCAAATCATTGCTGGACAGGCAATCGCGCAACACCACAATCGTCGGATCGAACTCGCGCTCCTTGCGCTCGCTCACCACCGTGCGGAACAACGCCCACACATCGGTCGAGGTCGCAAAATGATCGCGCCGGTCGCCCATCACATGCACCATCTGGATCAAGTTCCAGTTCTGCAATTCCTTGATGCTGTTGCTCACATTGGAGCGCGCCACATCCAATGTTTCCGCGATCTCGTCCGCCGCCAACGGCTTGCCCGCCAGATACAGCAAAGCATGTATCTGCGACACCGTGCGGTTGACCCCCCACTTGGAGCCCATCTCGCCCCAGTGAAGAACAAAACGCTGCGCTATTGGATTCAGTTTCATGGGCGCACAATAACTGCGTCTGTTATTTCTGTCAATACAGAAATAACAAAATAGTGTCCAAGTGATATTTACACAACAAACATCGTGTAGATGCCCGTCAATAGGCGATCTACATGATGCGCATGCACCCGCTGCGGATTTCCTTATCGGGCTAGGTGACTTTCAATCTATTGAGCCATGGCTGCAATACAGCAACATTTCGGCGTACATTACGCCACCGCGAGCAGAGCGGTTAACGCCCACAAAACAAATCCTGAATCAGAGTAAAGCAGCTGTGCGTAAACAAAGGGGAGGTAGCGATGTTTATCTTGGAAGTACCACCTGAACCCCACCATGAAATCCCAGTATTGATGGCACAAGCAGAAGGGTGTGCTGGGGTGGGATGTCGTAATGCAAGACCCCATTGTTTGTTCCCAACAGTTGCAGGCGGACAGCACCGCTTCAAATCCAGCCGCGCCGCTAGCCGATGATGCCCTCATCGCCAGCACGCAATCCCTGCTCGACCAGGTCAAAACCGACCTAGAACTCACCCAAGGAGAAGTCACCATGTTCATCCCCGACATGCCCAACGTCCCGCCGCAAAATGTGCCTGTGCTGATCGCCCAAGCCAACCAAGCCCAAGCTGGCGATGCGACGGCGATACGCACCCTCGGTGTTTGCGCGCCAGCTCCGAGCACAAGATATTCGCTGGACAATGTTGTCGAACCAATTGGTCAAGCAGAAGCTTATTTTAGATTATTCGACCCCCAACAAATGCCCGACGGCCCCGCGACCATCACCATCCTGCAACAGCCAAAACACGGCATCTTGCGTCTGATTACCGAAGCGGATAGAGGCACACTTTTTAGTGATACCTCTGGCCCCATTGACCCGGCTGATCCAGGTTACGCCTACCTCCCCGAAAACGGCTACCTCGGCAAAGACAAAGCTGTCGTGCTGGTAGAAATCGGCGGCATCAAGGTCAAGGTGGTCTATTTCTTCCAGGCGATCAAAGGCGGACTCGGCAGTTATGGGGAGCAAACGTATTGCGCAAAAACTGGCCGCTACTGGAAAATCTCCACCACCCTGAACCCCGACGGCTCCAACACCCTCACCTCCGTCGAATACCAGTCGCCCTTCGCGAGCGCCGCAGACCAAACCGCCGCCGATGCCGCAACTTTGGCCTCCTCGCTCGGTCTGAACTTCACGGCCGACACGAACGTTCCGGGCAACCCCACCGCCGACTCATCGGGTATTACCCTGAATCTCGCCAACCTCCCCAACGGCGCAATCGGCCAAACCACCGCCTCCACCATCACCCTCGACACCACCGCCTCAGGTTACGGCTGGTTCATCGACCCCACCCCCGCCGACCACAGCGAATACCTCCCCACCTCCAACCCCAACGAATGGGTAGCCAAAGCGGGCAGCGATGCCTACGGCAAAATGGACATGCTCACCGTCCTCCTGCACGAATACGGCCACGCCCTAGGCATCAACCACAGCGCCGACCCGAACGACTACATGGGCACAACGCTGACGGCGGGTGTAAGAAGATTGCCGAGTGCGGAGGAGATGGTCTTGATGCAGGGGTTGGTGGCGCAGGCGAAGCTGATGGCAAGCACCACAGATTCTACCCCCACCCTAACCCTCCCCCTGCAAGGGGGAGGGAACAATGCTCCCGCATTCCCTACCTTGCCGCTAGGCACCAGCTTCATCGGCTTCCTCGGCCTGTTGCGCAGCAGCCGTTATGGCGGCGTGAGCATCGCGCCGGATGGCAGCACGTTGGTTACGCAATATGGTTGGGCGGCTATTGAGGAGACTGTCCTGTGTTCATCGAAGGACTCCACCCAATCTGCAAGACTACCCGCAGATGCCCGTCAATAGGCGATCTACACGATGCGATTGATGGAGATGCCCGTATCTATTGGCTTGACACGAAGTTGGCTGATTTTTTTGGCAAAGGAAACGCTTTCCGGCATAATCCGCCCGCCGTATAAACCGACTGGGAGAGCGTGCCGCAACCGGCACCGCCGAAGGCGCAATACCCGAAACCGCTCAGGCTCATGAACCATCGGAACAGGCAAATCTGGAGAGAGTTGGAGTCAGTTGTTAGTCGTTAGACGTTAGTTGTTAGTTAAAGCAAGCCCGCGAAGCGGACAGCGCCAACTAAAAACTAACGTCTAATGACTAGCGACTAATAACCCACCACCGAAGGGGCACGCGGTTCGACCGTAATCTCTCAGGTACCAAGGACAGATGGGGCGCAGCACGATTTCGTGCTGCGCCTTTTTTATTTCTGGAAAGATATGATGACAACTCTCAAGACAACTCCCTTGAATGCAGCCCACCGCGCGCTGGGCGCGAAGATGGTGGATTTCGGCGGCTGGGATATGCCGGTGAATTACGGTTCGCAGATTGAGGAGCACCATCAGGTGCGCAACGATTGCGGCATGTTTGATGTGTGCCACATGCGTGTGGTGGATGCGAAAGGCGACGGCGTGCGCGCTTTCCTGCGCTACTTGTTGGCGAACAACGCCGACAAGCTGACCGTGCCGGGCAAAGCGTTGTATTCCGCCATGCTGCGCCCGGACGGCGGCGTGATTGACGACCTGATTATTTATTTTATGACCGAGCAGTGGTTCCGCATTGTGGTCAACGCGGGCACGGCGGATAAGGATATTGCGTGGATGAAGGAACAGGCTGCCGTGCATGCACCGCAACTCACGATCACTTCGCGCGACGATCTGGCGATGGTCGCCATCCAGGGGCCGAACGCGCGAGCCAAGGTGTGGCAGGTGTTGCCGCAGACCAAGGCGGCGACGGAAGGGCTGGTCAATTTTCAGGCTGCCGATTGCGGCGAATATTTTGTGGCGCGCACCGGCTATACCGGCGAAGACGGCTTCGAGGTGATGTTGCCGAAAGAAAAAGTGGAAGCGTTCTGGTATGCGCTGAACAAGGCGGGCGTGAAGCCCATCGGCCTCGGTGCGCGCGACACGCTGCGGCTGGAGGCTGGCATGAATCTGTACGGACATGACATGGACGAAACAGTCGGCCCGCTGGAATCCGGTATGGCGTGGACGGTGGATTTGAAGAGTGAGCGCGACTTCATCGGCAAGGCGGCGTTGCTGGCGAATCCGCCCAGCACGAAGCTGGTCGGCCTGTTGCTGCTGGATCGTGGCGTATTGCGCGACCACCAGAAAGTCCACAGCGCGCACGGCACGGGCGAAATCACCAGCGGCACGTTTTCGCCCACGCTGGAAAAGTCTATCGCGCTGGCGCGCGTGCCGAAAGGCGTGGCGTTGGGCGACACCGTGCAAGTTGCCGTGCGCGATAAGATGCTGGCTGCGAAAGTGGTGAAGTATCCGTTTGCACGGAATGGCAAAGGTTTGGTTTAACCGCAAATATTTTAATTGGTGTAGGTCGGGCTTCAGCCCGACAAGTCGGGTTAAAACCCGACCTACGATGAATCGTTAACTATCTGGAGAAAACATGAGCAACCCCAGCAACCTGAAATACACCGCCTCCCACGAGTGGGTCAAAACCGAAGCCGATGGCACGATCAGCGTCGGCATCACGCAGCACGCGCAAGAACTGCTGGGCGACATGGTGTTCGTCGAAGCGCCGCAAGCCGGGCGCAAGCTACAAGCCAAGGAAGAATGCGCCGTGGTGGAATCGGTGAAGGCCGCCGCCGATGTGTATGCGCCGGTGTCCGGCGAAGTGATTGCCGCCAACGGCGAGCTGGATGGTGCGCCCGAGCAGATCAATAACGCTCCTTACGATGCCTGGATTTTCAAGATGAAGCCGGACAACGTGGCGGATGTCGCGGCGCTGCTGGATGCGGCTGCGTATCAGGCCGTGGTGGAAAGCGAAGCGCATTAAACCGCAATGTAGGTTGGGTTAGCGCAGCGTAACCCAACATTTGCATAGCATTCCGACATGATCGTTGGGTTACGCGATGAAACCGCTAACCCAACCTACAAATTCAAATTCCTATGACCGACCAATTTGTAAACCGCCACAACGGCTCGAACGCTCAAGATGTGTTAGCCATGTTGGACAAGATCAACGCGCCTTCGCTGGATGCGCTGATAGACCAGACCGTACCCGCAGCCATCCGCTTGCAGCAACCGTTGAACTTGCCGCAAGGCATGAGCGAACACGAGTTGCTCATGCATCTGCGCGGTGTGGCGGCGAAGAACAAGTTGTTCAAGAGTTATATCGGGCTGGGTTATTACGACACTATCGTGCCCGCCGTGATCCAGCGCAACATTCTGGAAAATCCAGGTTGGTACACGGCTTACACGCCGTATCAGGCGGAAATCGCGCAAGGCCGTCTGGAAGCGCTGCTGAATTTCCAGACCATGATCGTCGATCTGACCGGCATGGAAATCGCCAACGCTTCGTTGCTGGACGAGGCCACGGCGGCAGCGGAAGCGATGACCATGTTGCACGGGCTACGTTCGCGCGAAGATGCGGCGAAGAACAGCTTCTTCGTGTCGCACGAATGTTTCCCGCAGACCATCGAATTATTGAAGACACGCGCCAAGCCGCTGGGCATCGAACTGGTGATCGGCGATTTCAAAACCGTGACGCTGAACGACTCGCTGTACGGCGCGTTGCTGCAATATCCGACGGCTGACGGCGTGGTGCATGACTACGCCGATTTCGTGAAGCGCGCCAAAACGCATGGCATGACCATCGCCGTGGCCGCCGATATTCTGAGTCTGGTGCTGCTCACGCCGCCGGGCGAATGGGGCGCGGACGTGGTGTTGGGTTCGACGCAACGCTTCGGCGTGCCTATGGGCTACGGCGGTCCGCACGCGGCTTTCTTCGCTTGCCGCGATGCGCACAAACGTTCCATGCCGGGGCGCATCATCGGCGTGTCGCTGGATGCCGATGGCAACCCCGCGCTACGCATGGCGCTGCAAACGCGCGAGCAACATATCCGGCGCGAGAAGGCCACTTCCAACATCTGTACCGCACAGGCGCTGTTGGCGATCATGGCCAGCATGTATGCGGTGTACCACGGCGCGGATGGCTTGCGCGCGATTGCCATGCAAGTGCATTTGTCGGCAGTGCTACTGGCGCAAGAATTGAAGAAGATGGGATACAGCGTGGCCGAAGGCGTGTTCTTCGATACCATCAAATTACAACACACCGACAACGCAAAGATTCACGCGCTGGCCGAAGCGGCGCAGATCAACTTCCGTTACCTCGAACATGGCCTGACTATTTCGCTGGATCAAACTACTTCGCTTGATGACCTGAACGCGATTCTTGCCGTGCTAGCGCAAGCTGCAAACAAGAGCATCGTGGAGATGCCCGTCAATAGGGCATCTACAGAGGCACTCATTGCAAACCCGCGCCAATCGGCGATCTTGCAGCATCCGGTGTTCAACAGCTATCACACCGAGACCGAGATGATGCGTTACATCAAGCGCCTGGAAAACAAAGACCTGTCGCTCACCCACTCCATGATTTCGCTCGGCTCCTGCACCATGAAATTAAACGCGGCCTCGGAGATGCTGGCGCTGACTTGGCCTGCATTCGCCAACCTGCATCCGTTCGTGCCGATGGAACAGGCCGAGGGGTATCAGGAAGTGATTGCCGGTCTGGATGCGGCATTGTCCGAGATCACTGGCTTTGCGCAGATGAGTTTTCAGCCCAACAGCGGTGCGTCGGGCGAATACGCTGGCTTGCTGGTGATTCAGGCTTACCACCGTTCGCGCGGCGAAAGTCAGCGCAACGTGGTGTTGATTCCGACTTCGGCGCACGGCACCAACCCGGCCAGTGCGGCGATGTGCGGTTTGAACATCGTGCTGGTGAAATGCGACAACAAAGGCAACATCGACGTGGCAGATTTGCGCGCGAAAGCCGAAGAACACCAAGCCGATCTGTCGTGCCTGATGGTGACTTACCCCAGCACGCATGGCGTGTATGAAGAATCCATCAAGGACATCACCGCGATCATCCACGCCAACGGTGGACAGGTTTACATGGACGGCGCGAACATGAACGCGCAAGTCGGCCTGACCAGCCCCGGTAACATCGGCGCGGATGTGTGCCACCTCAACCTGCACAAAACGTTCGCCATCCCGCACGGCGGCGGCGGACCGGGCGCGGGGCCGATTGGCGTAGCGGCGCACCTCGCGCCGTTTCTGCCAAGCCATCCCGTGGT